>JALEIQ010000039.1 GCA_022769795.1 Clostridiales bacterium | reverse complement strand
GCCGCCAGAGTGCCCCGGCGTTTTTCCCACAAAGCTTTCAGCATAGCCTACTCCACATACTCCATCACGGGCTTTCCGTCCTCCACGGTGCGATCCGCCCGGTCGATGATGCTCTGATAGCTCAAGTCCTCCTGAATGCTTACGGCGGTATCGCTGCGGTCAATCACGGTAACGCTGGTCTTTTTGGCCGTCAGCCCGCCGGAGGACAGGAAGCCGCCGTAGTTTCTCTCCGCCACAAAGATATACTCGCTGTCGCCCTCAGAGCGCAGGGCCGAGGCGGGGATGATGGTCGCGTTTTTGCGTGCGCGGAACACAATGTTCACTTCTATGCTGTCATCCTGCAAAAGCTTTTGCATGCCGCCCGCCGTGCGCAGGATCTCGTCTGTCAGCTCCATCTCGGCATACCTGCGGCCGTCGGTATCGTCCACCACGGCGCTCACCTTGGTTTTGTAGGTGTCGTAATCGCCCGCGACCTCCACCCTCGCGCCCTCGGAAACCTCCTTTTTCAGGTCGGTAATGTCCGCGCGCAGGATGGGCGTATCCTCCTTTTTGGCGATGGTGTACGCGCTCTTTTGGCCGTCGTAGGTATCGCCGCTTTTCAAATCCAGCGCCACCACGTAGCCCGCGCTTGTGGCCGTTACCGTGCTAAGCGCCTGCTTGGCGTCCATCAGCTCCACCATCTGGTCGCTCATCTCGCGCATCTCGTCCACAAGCTTGTTGCGGTCGTTAATATAGGTGAACACCTCGTCCTTTACCTTGATTTTCTTGTTTTCATAGCTGGCAAAGAAATCCGTGCGGGCGGTGTCAAAGGCCTCCTTGGCGGTTGCCGCCGCGCGAATCAGCGCCAGGGTTTCGGCGCTGGCCTTTTCCTTGGTGGCCTTGGCCTCCCACAGGGACTGGTCAAAGGTAAGCTCGATGCCTTCGGCGGCGGCGGCCAGGCGCGCCTTGTTTTCCGCGTCGCCCAGCGCGTCCTGCTTTTCAATCATCAGGGCATACAGGTCGTTTTGCATGCTCTGCTTGGAGTTCTTTCGGTTTTTGATGTCTAGGTCGATCAGCTCCTGCGCCTTATCGTTATATTTCTTGAGCAGATCGTCCTCCTTGGACTGGTAATCGTTCACCGTGGCGGTAAACAGGGTGTCCCCCGCCTCCACAAACAGCCCGGGCTTTACGTACACCTTATCCACAGTAATGGGATAGTCCTTGGCCTTATTGAGCGTTACCTCCGTTTCAACGGGAAAGTAGGGCTTCGCCTGCACGGCGATTTTTTGCTCAATGCGCCCCGTGGTGGCCTGGGCCAGCTTCACCTTGGGCGTGGTGATGGTTTGCACCGTGCGCGAAAAATACATGCACACCGCCACAATCACCGCCAGCCATACAAGCGCCTTGAGCGCCTTGGACTTTTTCGTCATTTGAACGTATCCCTCCTATTTGAGCTCGCTAAGCTGCACGCCCAACAAAATATCATCCTGGAAGTAAATGTACACAAGCAGCATAGGCAGCAGGTACAGCGCCGCGCCCGCAAAGGCCACGCCCGTGGAATCGGTATTGATCTGGTTGAACATCACGCTCAGGGGCTGGCTGCTTTGATCCGTGAGGTACACCAGGGGTTGCTCCACCATGTTCCAGCTATCGGCAAAGCTGAGCGCCGCCGCCGCGCATATGATGGGGCGGCACACCGGCAGCATCACATGCACAAAGCAGCGAAAGGTGCCCGCGCCGTCCATCTGCCCCGCCTCCACAATCTCGTTGGGAATGCCTATCATGAACTGGCGTATCAAAAACAGGTAAAACGGCGAAAAGATCATGGGCAGGATGACCGCCCAGGGCGTATTGAGCAGGCCAAGGGCGCGCAGCGTCATCACGCTTGGGGCCATGGTTACCTGAAAGGGCAGCACCATAAGCACCAGCACCAGAAAAAACAGCGCGTCCCGCCCGCGAAAGCGGAAACGGCTTAACGCATACGCCGTCAGGGGAATCACCAGCGCCTGCCCCAGCAAAATGACCCCGGCGTACATAACGCTATTGCAAAAAAGCTGCAAATACTGGGGCTCCTCAATCAAAATGGTGTAATACTGTCTCAGACTTACCTGCGCGGGAGAAAACAGCACGTCCATCCATTTTTCCGCGTCATAATTGCCGCGCTGCGCCAAGTAGGCCGAAATCTCGCTCTTGGGAAAGAAGGAATACAAAAACGTGAACACGATGGGCAAGAGCATCACCACCGCGATTGCAAACAGCAGCGCGAAGGTAACCGGCCTCGCCTTGCGAATGCGCCTGAGGGTGCGGCGTACGCTTCTTGCGCGGCGGCTCCTTTTGGGCTGGTAAACGGTTTGGGCCATCGCCATGCTCCTTTCCCCTAGGCGGCTTCGCCCTGGCGCACGCTTTTGGTGCGGTACATCAGCAAAAACAGCGCGATCACAATCACCGCGAAGCTGTAAGCGGCGGTGGTCACGTCCTGATAATCCAGCTTTGAAAACTTGTTGTTCATATAATGCTGCAACGTATAGATGCTCTGATCCGGATACGCGCCGCCTATGAAATACACTTCCTTAAAAATCTTAAACGCGTTCACAATCGCCAGCACCAGCACCAAAAACGCCGTGGGCAAAACCTGCGGCAGGGTGATGGATATCTCGCGCCTGAGCCAGCCCGCGCCCTCCAGGCTCGCGTACTCGTACAGCGATTCGGGCACGGCCTGAAGCGCCGCCGTAAAAATCACCACGCTAAAGCCTAGGTTCTTCCAAATATACAAAAGCACGATGGGCACGCGCAGAGCGCCGCCCTCCAGCCAAAACACGCGCCCCTGCCCCAGCGCCACAAGCAGCCGGTTAACCACGCCGCCGTAATCAAACACAAGCAGCCAGATAATCAGCATGGCGGACGACGGCATCAGGTACGGCATCAGCAAGGCGTTGCGGAAAAAGCCGCCGCCCGCGATGGGCTTGCGCAGCATGCCCGCCAGCAAAAAGGACAGCACAAAAATAACCGGCGCGCACAGAAGCGAAAGCTCTATCGTATTCTTCAACCCCAGCCGGAACACCTCGTTTTGCCACACGCGCTGGTAATTGGCAAAGCCCACAAAGTTATTATCAATGCTGCCGTCGGTCAGGCTGAACCAAATGCCCCACACAAAGGGCACCAAATAAAAGGCCAGCAGCCCAATCATTCCCGGCAGCAAATACAGCCACACAGACCGTTTCCGAAACATACCATCCTCCCCCCAGGGGGTGACCCCCTGGACCCCCGGACTGCGCGCCTATGGCGCGCAGAGGTTGGGTGCAAGTGTTTGGTGTTGCAACTAAGACCGCCGAAGGGCGGAAGGCCCTCCGGCTCGCTTGGGTGGCACGCCAGCCAAGTTGCCTGGCCGGGAGGCGGCCCGCCTTCGGCGGGCTGCGCCTCCTGGGGCGTTTTTTGCGATAGCATCGCGTGCGCGTGGGAGGCCAGCCAAGCGG
>JALEIQ010000034.1 GCA_022769795.1 Clostridiales bacterium | reverse complement strand
GGCTGCCATTCCAGGTTCCAATCTTCTGCCGCGCCGCTGGGCAGGGCGGGCAGAAGCACCGCCTCGCGCATTTGCAGCGCGGGCCGCATCCATAAGTCGTTGCGCATGGAAACGCTCCTTTCTAGCCGCTATAGGCCGACTACCTCATGCTATGTCAGCCGGAAAGGATGTGTTCCCACAAGAAGGCGGCATGCTTCCGCACGCCGCCCTCCAGGTTATTCTTCTTCCGTCAATACGCTCTCAATCAGCTCCAGCAGCGTATCGCGCCCTGTCATATCCTCGCTGGAAAAGGGGATGATTTCCCATGGCTGCACCAGCAGCGCCCGGCAGATGGGCGCAATGTGTTTCATGCGTGCGCCCCGGCTGATTTTGTCCGCCTTGGTAGCCACCACGGTAAAGGGAATGTCCATCTGGCGAAAGTACTGGTTCATGGCGATATCATCCTGCGTGGGCTCATGCCGGATATCCACAAGATGCAGCACATGCGCAAGATGCGTGCTCTCCTGAAAATACCGGTCCATCATATCGCCCCAGCGCTGCTTTTCGGCCTTATCCACCTTGGCGAAGCCATATCCGGGCAAATCCACCAGATGAAAGCTCTCGTTGATCAAGAACACGTTAATCAAGCGCGTTTTACCGGGCGTGGCGCTGGTTTTGCACAGCTTTTTGCGGTTGCACAGCGCGTTGATAAGCGAGCTTTTGCCCACATTGCTCTTGCCCACCACCGCCAGCTGCCTCAGGGTGATGGGCGGCTGCTCATGGTAAGCGGCCAGGCTGGTTACGAAGGAGGCGGTTTTGATTTCCATCTCTTATAATCCTCTGTATGCGGAAGGCTTGTTATTGGCTGGCAGCCCCAGCGGCGCGCTCAACTGCGTTTCAGCGATTACGGGCGGCTCGCACACCAATGCGGCGCGAATCACTTCCTCCACCGACTCGACCGGGCGGATTTCAACGCGGCTGCGCACCGTTTGGGACACATCCTCCAAATCCTTTACGTTTTCGCGCGGAATCAGCACGGTGCTCACGCCGGAACGGTAGGCGGCCATCAGCTTTTCCTTCAGGCCGCCGATGGGCAGCACGCGTCCGCGCAGCGTGATTTCACCCGTCATCGCCACGCTTTGCTTTACCGGGATGGAGGTGAGGGCGCTTACCAGCGCCGTAATCAGCGTCACGCCCGCGCTGGGGCCATCCTTTGGCACCGCGCCCTCGGGAACGTGGATATGAATATCGTGATTCTTGTAAAACTCGGCGGGAATGCCCCACGGCTCCGAATGCGCGCGCACCCAGGAAAGCGCGGCCTTGGCGCTCTCCTGCATCACGTCGCCCAGCTTGCCGGTAAGCTGCAAAACGCCCGTTCCCTGCATCACCGCGCATTCCACGCTCAGCATTTCGCCGCCCACACTGGTGTAGGCCAAGCCGTTCACCACGCCTACGCGGTTTTCATTTTCCAGGGGCTCGCGCGTGTACCTCACCGTACCCAGATAGGCCGTGAGCTTTTCCAGGGTTACATTGATTTCATTTACCTTGCTGTCCAGCATTTCCACGGTCGCCTTGCGCACCACCCGCGCCAGGGTTCGTTCCAGCTCGCGCACGCCGGCCTCGCGGGTATAGCCCTCGATGACCATGCGCAGCGCCTTGTCGTTCATGCGCACGCTTCTGGGCTTGAGGCCGTGCGCGTTCACCTGCTTGGGCAGCAGATGCTTGCGCGCGATTTTCAGCTTTTCTTCCTCCGTATAGCTGGGCACCTCAATAATTTCCAGGCGATCCAGCAGGGCGGGAGGAATGGAGGCCACATCGTTTGCGGTGGTAATGAACATCACATGGCTCAGGTCAAAGGGAAGCTCCATATAGTGATCGCGGAAGGCGTTGTTTTGCTCGGCGTCCAGCACCTCCAGCAGAGCCGCCGCCGGGTCGCCGCGAAAATCGTTGCTCATTTTATCGATCTCGTCAAACAGGAACACCGGATTGATGGTGCCCGCCTGCTTGATGCCCGCGATAATCCGTCCCGGAATAGCGCCCACCTCGGTGCGCCTGTGGCCGCGGATTTCCGCCTCGTCGCGCACGCCGCCCAGCGACATCTGCACGAACTTGCGCCCCACGGCCTTGGCGATGGCCCGCACGATGGAGGTTTTGCCTACGCCCGGAGGGCCCGCGAAGCACAAAATCGGGCCCTTCATATCGTTTTTCATGCGCAGCACCGCCAGGTACTCAATGATACGCTCCTTCACCTTTTCCAGGCCGTAGTGATCTTCCTCCAAAATACGGCGGGCGCGTTTCAAATCCAGGTTATCGATGGTTGTTTTGCCCCAGGGCAAATCCAAAATCCATTCCACATAGGTGCGGCTTACGCCGATTTCCGGCGTGCCGGGCGCCATGCGGCTAAGCCTTTCAAGCTCCTTGTCCGCCTTCTCGCGCGCCTCGTCATTTAGCGGCGTATTGGCAAGGCGCTCGCGCAGCTCCTCCACATCGGTGCCGTCTTTATCGCCCAGCTCCGTCTGGATTGCCTTGATCTGCTCGCGCAGATAGTAATCCTTCTGATTTTTTTCGATCTGCTTTTTAATGCGCGCCTGTACCTGCTTTTCCACGTCCGCAAGCTCGGTTTCGCGCAGCAGAATGGCGCACAGCGCCTCCAGGCGATCCTTCACCTTCAGCTTTTCCAGAATCGCCTGCCTGTCCTCCAGGCGTGTGAGCACGTTGGCCGCGATGATATCCGCCAGCTGATCCGGCTTGTCCACGTCCATCACGGAGCGCAGCGT
>JALEIQ010000246.1 GCA_022769795.1 Clostridiales bacterium | reverse complement strand
TTCTTTATGAACGTCTCCAGTTCACTCCGCTTATGGGCACGCCTTGCGCACTCAGCCTCAATGTCTTTGAGCTGGTCGGCAGCCCGCTGGAACCGTTCGGACAGGCTCTGGTATCGCTGCCCGAATTCCTCTTGGTTCATCGCCATGCTGGCGTTCTGCTCAATGGCCTGACGAATGAGTTCCGAAGCAACCGCCATTTCTTCCCGCAGGGTATCAGCCTTGGCCTCCAAATCACCCGTCGCCGTCAGGCGTTCCATGATTGTGCTTGTGTCCGCGATAATGAACTTCCGGTCATCCAGCAACCGGTTAAAGGCTTGCAGGAAACGCTGCTGTATCTCCATCTCCGCCAGGTGTGGCGTACTGCAATGATGGCTGTCCTTGAACTTCGCGTTGCATTGCCAGACGACACGGCGGTACTTGTCCGTGGAGTGCCAGACCTTGCTGCCGTACATCTCACCGCAGCAGCCGCAGAATATCTTTCCCGAAAAGCAGCTCGTCCCGTTGTGCTGGCGGCCCGCTTGCCTGCGGCGCTCTATTTCCTCCTGCACCATATCGAATGTCTCAGCGGTCACAATGGCCGGATGACTGTTCTCGACGTAATACTGCGGCACTTCGCCCTCGTTGATCTTCATCTTCTTGGTGAGGAAGTCCGTGCAGAACGTCTTTTGGAGGAGCGCGTCACCCTTGTACTTCTCGTTGGTGAGGATGCTCATAATGGTGGCCGACTGCCACCGTTTCTTTCCGGCAGGCGTTGGAACGCCATCCGCCTCAAGAGTGGTCTTGATGCCATAGGGTGTTTGGCCTTTCAGGAACAGCCCGTAGATGCGCCGAACAATCTCCGCTTCCTCCGGGACGATTTCTGGTTCGCCGTTCTCGCCCTTGCGGTAGCCGAGGAAATGCTTGTACGGCATGGACACCTTGCCATCCGCAAACCGCTTGCGCTGGCCCCAGGTGACGTTTTCAGAGATGTTCCGGCTTTCCTCCTGCGCCAGCGAGGACATGATGGTGAGCAGCAGCTCGCCCTTGGAGTCCAGCGTGTAGATGTTCTGCTCCTCGAAGTAGACCTCCACGCCGTGCTCCTTCAGGAGCCGAATGGTCGTGAGGCTGTCCACAGTGTTTCTGGCAAAGCGGGAAACGGATTTCGTGATGATGAGGTCGATCTTGCCCGCGAGGGCGTCCTCAACCATGTCGTTGAACTGCTCGCGCTTGCGGGTGCTGGTGCCAGTGATGCCCTTGTCGGCATAGACCCGCACAAACTCCCAATCAGGTTTTGCCCGGATGTAGTCAGTGTAGTAGCTGACCTGCGCCTCATAGCTAGTTTTCTGCTCGTCGCTGTTCGTGGACACGCGGGCATAGGCGGCGACGCGCCGCTTGCGCGTATTGGCAATGGGCATCGCCGTGAAACGGTTCAGCGTTGCCGGAACCACCGTCACACGGGGTTTGTAGGCTCTGGCTTCACTCACTTTTCAAACCTCCTTCTGGCGTGCTCCGCCGCCTGTGCTTTCATCTCGTCCGTCCAACTGTCCCTGCGGGATTTGCTTTGCCACTCGCGTTCCACCCTTGAACCGTCCCTCATGACGAACACCAAGCGGTTGAACGCTGGCACCCGTATTTCTTGCACGACCTCTCGAAACAATACCGGGTCAAACTCGGTTGTGCCTAACACGGACGCTGTGACGGCCATCAGAATATCCTCCGGGATTTGCTTGGTATGACATGCTTTCTTCCCCAGCGACAGGTAAGTGGCGCAATTCCAAGCCACCTCTGTACGGCTGACCTTTCGGTGATACCGCTTGCCGCAGTTTTCGCAGATAATCCTGCCGGTAAAAGCGCTGTACTGCGGAGCATCCTTTTCAATGCCATTTTTCTGCCGGTTCTGCTCCATTTGCTCCTGGGCCTTCATAAACATCTCCGGTGACACAATGGCCGGGTGCGTACCCTCCGCATAGTATTTCGGCAGCTCGCCATGATTGTTCTTCTCATTCTTCGTGAGGTGGTCTGACACATACCTCTTTTGGAGCAGCGCATTGCCGCTGTACTTTTCGTTCTTCAGCATGTCCAGCACTCGCTTGGGCGACCATGTGCCGCCGCGATGGCTCGGAATTTTCGATTCGCGCATGATACGCGAAATCCGCGCAATGCCCACACCGTCGAGGTAGGACTCAAAAACCCAGCGTACCACCGCTGCTTCCTCGGGCTGTATGTCGATTTTCCCTTTGCGGATGCGATAGCCGTACATGAAACGCCAATTGGCTGTTTCGCCCGATTCAAATTGCTTCCGTATCCGCCACTTGCAGTTTTCAGAAACGCTGCGGCTTTCCTCCTGCGCAAAAGAAGCGAGGATGGAAAGCATCAGCTCGCCATCCCCGCTCATGGAGTGGATATTCTGTTTCTCAAAGTAGACGTCTATGCCCAGCTCTTTCAGTTCCCGCACCGTTTTCAGCAGCGTGACCGTGTTCCGGGCAAACCGGCTCATGCACTTGGTAATGATCCGGTCAATCTTCCCCGCGCGACAATCTGCCAGCATCCTTTGGAAGCCCTCTCGTTTTTCTGTGGTGCCGGTGATCGCTTCATCCACATACACGCCAACGTAATGCCATTCTGGATTGCGCTGGATGAGGTCGCTGTAATAGCTGACCTGTGCGGACAACGAATGCAGTGTGGCTTCATTTCCGCTCGACACGCGGGCATAGGCCGCCACGCGCTCCCGCACCGGCAGGATGGGTTGCTTGGACTCAATTTTGCGTACCTCCAATCAAAAAGGCGGCGGTTATTCGCCGTCGCCCTGAGTCGTGTCGTTCTTTTCATCGCGGTCATGCAGCTGTTCCAGCACCATCTTGAGCTTGTCCGGGATGGGCAGCCCGAGGTGCGCGGCATTCTCCAGAAGCGAAACGCCCTCATTGGACAGATAGAAGCACACCACGGCGGAGCGCAGCGCGCTGCCAGTTCCCACCACATGCAGATCCACGATGTGTGCCACGCCCACCAGCAGGATGATGAGCACCTTCTTGCAGATGCCCTTGAAGCCCACCGCCGAGGACAGCTTCTTGTCCACCACGGCGCACATGAGGCCGGTGATGTAGTCGATCACCATAAAGATGATGAGCGCCGTCATCAGCCCGTCCACACCTCCCACAAAGTAACCCAGATAGCCGCCAATCGCGGCCACCGCCGCCTGAACCTTCGCCCAGATCAGATCAATCGAAAAGTTTCTCATGTCGTTTTCCTCCTGTTTTTTCTGTATAGCAAAAGCCGCCCGAGAAAAGCGGCTTACGCATCGGCTTCGATCTCGCTATGAGGCGGCTCGCTGATTGGAGCGGCATTCTTTTTTGCCTTCCAGAGTGCGGGAACGCTCGGCGGCTCCCAGCCTGTCTGCGAGGTGTGTGCCTGCAGGCAAGCATAGAAGGCACCATCCGCGTCGGGATAGGCCACCTCATCGCCAACCGCATAGTCCACGCCCGCCTGCCAGACGCGCACAGCTTCCTCCGAGATGATTTCCACCTTGCGCCAGAGCGCGGGCACAACGTCTGGTGGCCAGTCGCCCTGCGTGGTGTGCGCCTGCAGGCATCGCCAGAGAAACGCGCCATAGGAATACACGTCGCCCACCTGTACGGAAAGCCCTGGCTTCCACGCCCTTCCCTCCAATGCAGGTTGAATCGAAAGTAGCTCGGCGTCCGTGAGCTTCCCGTCCGCGATGGCCAGCCGCAAGAGCAGCCCCAGCGCGTTGGGCAGAGCCTCCTCGGCGCTGACCATGACGAAACTCTCCAAAGGCAGCGCCCGCATCAGCACATCATCCGTCAGCGCTTGCCCTTCCACAATGCTTACGTCATCCGGCAGGATCAGCACCTGCTGTGCCGTCACGCCGGTCATCTGGAATTGCTCGCCGCTGAGATCATATTGGGTTTCCGTCACCCTTTTCGCGGCAACAAAAGAGGAGCGGATGATCGTTCTCACCCGCCCCTCAAAGGGGATCACAATATTCAATTCTTAGCCCTCCTCATCCCACCGCAGTGGGATCATTGTAAACGACCGTCAGATACGGCTTGAGGCTCGTATCCGCGCCGCTCATGCGCATGTAGCAGTTTGAGTAGGTGGATGAACCGAAGTTGTACTTGGATTCGTACAGGCACAGACCGCCATAGGTTCCGTTGGCAAGGCCCTGCACGGCGGCGATGGGAATCGCAAACGTCACCTGCGCGCTGCGCCCAATCGTGCCAATAGCCCCGAAGTTCGCGGCGATACTCGGCGATCCGCTGGCGGAGGTGTTGGTAATAGCGCACAGGTACACTGTCTTGGCGCTGCCGGAGCCGCTGCCTGTCTTTCTGTGCAGCGTCAGCGTGGCGCTCTTGATTGTCGCATTGGACAACGTGCCTCGCAGGTAGCCAAACCACATGCAGCCGTAATTCCAGCTTAAGCCCGAATAATAACCGCTATCGGAGTATACGCCCTGAATCACATCCGTGGTATCCGAGCGCCACCCGCCGCGATAGGACTTCGTAGTCGTCGCATACTGGATGGTGGTCGAATCCGGCGTAACCACAGGAATGGCCGTGCCATATACGCATTTACACTGTCTCGTATATTCCAAAAGCATTCCACAGAAAACAACTTGCAATTTGCCGTCCGTGGAGTGATAGATAGACCACCCGTCCAAGAAAAGGAGGTCTATCATCATGAACACCTTGGAAAGCATCCTCAAGGAACTCATCTCAACCCGCGTGGAGCAGCTCGCGCATGAAGCGGAGCAGCTTCCCGACTGCGTCAAGTCCAAGGAACAGATGCTCCCACTTCGCACCAAGGCCGAACAACTTATGGGCGAGGATGACGCGGAGGAGCTGGTCAGCATAGCGCGCGGCTGCGACATCCCCATCTACGAACATTGCTACCTTGCCGGACTGGTGGACGGAATGCACCTCAAGGATACGCTGGAGCAGATGAAAAAGCCCTGATTCAATCTTTTCGCGAAACTCCTTAAAATTCCGCGAAACTCCCGAATGAGGCAAAATCCGGTCTATCTTTTCGCGTAACTCATTTGAGCATCACAGGGGGTAAAAAAGAACGGGCGCAGGAGAGCTGAAAAGTCCTCCTGCGTCCGTTTGCGTGTCTGGAATATGTGGTTTGTGGTTTATGATTTGGCGAAAGATATCCGGAAAGCCCTTGCCGCAAGGGTTTTCTGACCGTCAGGGGGTAAAAGAAATCTACCAGCCTTTGTATCAAAAGCTGGTAGATGATATGGCGGAGAGTTAGGGATTTGAACCCTAGTACGGCTTACCACCGTAACACGATTTCCAGTCGTGCGCCTTCGACCACTCAGCCAACTCTCCATGGTCTACGTGTTGTGCTGTTCACAACGTGATATATTATAGCTATTTTCCAAATACGTGTCAAGCTTTTTTTCGCGTTTCTCCTGAATCCTCCTTTCCTTTTTCTATTTTCTTATCCGGCAGGGGTTTGTGTGTATGGCAAGCCCCTGCCGGTTCTTTTGCCGGGGCAAATTTGCCCCTTACATGCGCTTGCGCAGCACCCGGCCCGCAATAACAAATGCGCCTGCCATCACATACAGCCCCGCCAGGCATAGATAAGCCGGCGTTATGTAGCCCATCGCGGTAAACAGGAACACAAACACGCTCATCAACGCTCCGCCCGTATAAAAGCCCACAAGCCCCGCTATGCGGGTAATGGCAATGTTGCGCTCGTCCTACTTGTCGATAGCCTCCTCCTCCAGCTTTTCCTTGGAGATCGTTTTAGAACGAATCAGCTTGACAGTCGCAACCAAAAGAAGTCCAAAGCCAAATCCCGTCAGCATTCCAGAAAGACGGCTTGCCTCCTCGCCCTGCCGCAACGCGACGCATGCGCTCATCACGCCAAACGCAAGGCTGGCAATGCCTATGCACAGCACGATTGTTGTTACTTGCTTGCTCCAACGGCTTTTGCAAATCACGCTATTCTTCCTCCTCATAGATGAAAATATCCTCAACAGTCATTCCAAAATATCTGGCAAGCTTAAAGGCAAGCTGGATGGATGGGTTGTAGCGCCCGTTTTCCAGCGAGCTTATAGTTTGCCGCGATACCCTCAGCGCGGTTGCCAGCTCATCCTGCCGTATGCCGCGCTGCAAACGCAGTTCCTCCAGGCGGTTTTTCACGGAACGTCCTCTTTCTGCGGCCCCGCCGCAATGGAAAGCATGCTTTACATCGATAGTTTAGCATCGCATGGCGTTGATGTCAAGTCTGCTTTACATCTTTTTTGAAAAAGATGATATTTCCATTAGAAAACGCAAGACCGCTTTCCTTCACGTTCCGCGCATGCTATACTGTGCGCGAGGTGAACGACATGAACGCACTTGGCAACCTGATTTGGTTTCTATGCGCAGGCTTCTGGCAGGGAATGGGATGGACGCTGGCAGGGCTTGTATGGTGCCTGACCGTAGTGGGCATTCCCATCGGCAGGCAATGCTTCAAGTTTGCCGCGCTATCGTTTTTGCCCTTTGGCAGGGACGTGCAGCTTGGCGGCGGCGTTGTTTCAGCCCTCATGAACCTGATCTGGCTGCTGGTAAGCGGGCTGTGGCTGGCTCTGGGCAGCATGATAAACGGCCTGCTGTTGTGCCTGACCATCGTGGGTATCCCCTTTGGCCGCCAGTGCTTCAAGCTTGCCCGCCTTGCGCTCATGCCCTTTGGCGCGCAAATCGTGGATGAATAAGAAAAATTCCTCGCCATGCAAAAGCCATTGCGCATGGCGAGGAATTTTTCGCTTTCCTCCCAGCAGCATTATCCGGCTGGCTGGGCTTTGCGGATGCAGCGTTTCAGCCACCCGCCCCTCAAATAATACACGATAAACAAAATCGATGTGACCGTCCAGGTAATGGGATAGCTTAGCAGCACCACCGTAAGGCTGTGATATGCCGGGGCGACGCCCAGCACCCACACCACGCGCAGCAGGCATACGCCGCCAAGCGTAAACAGCGTGGGAATCAGCGAGTCGCCCGCGCCGCGCACCGCGCCAGAAAGAACCTCAATGCAGATATACGTCGCATACGTTGGCACCAGCAGCCTAAGAATGGCCAGGCCCTGCTCCACCACCTGCGCGTCATCCGTAAAGAGGCGGTACAGCGGCCCGCCCAGCAGAAGCATAACGGCGCTCATGACCAGCGTGGCCAGGGTGGTCATGCCCAGGCAAACGCGCACGCTTTTACGCACGCGGTCATATTGGCCCGCGCCAAAGTTCTGGCCCACAAACGTGGTAATAGAAATGCCAAAGGCGTTCACCATCATCCAAAACAGGCCGTCCATCTTTCCATAGGCTGTCCACGCCGCCAGCACGTCGGTGCCAAAGCCATTCACGCTGGCCTGGATAATCACGTTGGAAAGCGAATACATTACCGATTGCAGCCCGGCAGGCAGGCCGATGCGCACAATGCGCTGGAGCAAATAGCCGTAGAAGCGGATTTTTTTTGGCTCCAGGCGATAGGAAAGCGGCGTGCGCATCAGGGTAACGATCACCAGCGCCGCACTGACCGTTTGGGAAAGGATGGTTGCCAGCGCCGCGCCCGCAACGCCCATCTCAAGGCCCAGCACCAGCACGATATCCAGCAGGATATTCACCATACAGGCGCTCATCAAAAAGAACAGCGGCCTGCGGGAATCCCCCACCGCCCGCAGGATGGCCGAGCCGATATTATAAATCAGGGACGGAATCATGCCCAGGAAATAAATGCGGATGTAGGTAACGGCATGGGCCATCACATCCGGCGGCGTGCCCATCATGCTTAGGATAGCGGGCGAAAACGCCACGCCAAGCACCGTTAGCATCAGCCCGGCCGAAAGGGCAAAGGCGGCAGCGGTATGCACCGTATGGCTGACCTCCTGGTCGCGCCTGCCGCCAAAAAACTGCGATAGGATAACCGTAGCGCCCGATGAAAGGCCCACAAAGAAGCCGACCACCAAGTTAATCAGGTTGCCGGTGGCGCCGCCGACGGCGGCCAGCGCCTCCTTGCCAACAAACTTGCCTACGATAATCGCGTCCGCTGTGTTATATAGCTGCTGAAAAAAGGTTCCCAGCAAAATGGGAAAGAAAAAGGTGAGCAGATTTCTCCAAATCACGCCCTCGGTAATGCTGTTTTGTATGGGCTCAGCGGCGCTGCCCCTGTGCTTCCAGGCCATGGTGCGACTCCTTATACCTATGGTAATGATGGGGTATCTCCTGATATATAGCACACTTATGGCCGTTTGTCCATAGTCCAAATTGTGCAGGCAAAAGCCGTGAGCGCAACCGGAAACAATCCGTCCGCCCACGGCTTTTGCATCAGGCGCAGGTTTGCCCGTCCAGGCGGATGATACGCCTGCCCGCGCGCCCCCCTTCAGCACTCAAGCATAGCACACCTTTTGTTTAGAAAAGCAAACGAGCCCCAAAGGCGCGTAAAACCCGCGCAGGCCCGTTTGCCAAGAACGTTTCTGTTTATTTGTCATCTATAGCTCGGTACAGCTCCCACACAGTATAGAGGCCTTTTCCCCGATAGCCTAGCTTTTTTGCCAATTTCTCGGAAGCCAGATTGGCCGCGTCCCAGCTTGGGTGACATCCGCGCGCCAGGCATTCCAAAATCAGCCTTGCGCAGCAGGCCGAGGCGATACCGCGCCGGTACATATCCCTGCGCGTTTCCACCTGAACCTCAACGCCCCCGGAATACACCGTATAGGAGGACGCGCCGCCAACCAGTTCGTCGTCCATCAACGCAGCCACGCCCAGGCCCCGGGTAAGAAAATCCTGTTCGTTTAGGAAATTGCCGCAAAAATCTCGCGCCCAGGGCAGCCGTATGGCCTGCCGGTACAGTTCGCCGTCAAACATCCGCAGCTCCACGCCATTGGGGACGCGCTCCGCCAGCCGCTGAAGGTTCTCGCGGTCAAAGCCGTCGTTGCTCTTTTCAAAGGCGTACCGCTGCGTGCGCCGGGCGTTCTCGCCAAACACCTGCTCTGCCAGCGAATCAAGGCATTGTGGACGCATGGCTAAAATGGCATAGAGGCCCTCGTTCATCCGCTTCCAGGCTTCCAGCAGGCGCCTGGCCTCGCCGCCGTCCGCGCCGGACAGGAACAGGAAATCCCCGCAGGCGCACAGCGCCGCCATGGGCCGCTCGCTCTCCGCCAGCACATACACGCTGCCCATGCAGCCCTCCAGCGCCGACCAGATAAGCGTTTCCTGCCAGCCGTCAAAAAGCGGCGCGGCGCCTTCCAGCGCCTCCCGCTCCTCGAGCCTTTTTAGCTCCGCCCCCATTTGGCAAGCTCCTCCTGGATGTAGCTCAACCCCAGCAGCTTTTCCTTCACCTCGTCCACACTGAGCAGGCGGGTGTTGTTGGAATTGAACTCCGTAAGCGGATTGCGGTTCTCGTCGCCCTTGACGAAGTACTGATCGTAATTAAGATCGCGCGTGTCGGAAGGCACGCGGTAAAAATCGCCCATATCCACGGCGTGCATGCAGTCCTCGTTCGTCAAAAGCGTTTCGTACATCTTTTCGCCATGGCGAATGCCGATGACCCGTATGGGATTATCCGCATGGAAAACTGCCTTCACCGCCTCCGCCAGCACGCCGATGGTGCAGGCTGGCGCCTTTTTCACCAGGATATCGCCGCTGTGCGCATGCTCAAAGGCAAACATCACAAGTCCTACGGCTTCCTCCAGGCTCATGATGAAGCGAGTCATATCCGGGTGAGTCACGGTAAGCGGCCGTCCCGCCTTGATCTGCTCAATAAACAGCGGTATCACCGACCCGCGCGAGCACATCACATTGCCATAGCGCGTGCCGCAAATCAGCGTGCGTTCCGGCTTCACGTTGCGCGATTTGGCCACGAACACCTTCTCCATCATGGCTTTGGAGGTGCCCATGGCGTTTACGGGATAAGCCGCCTTATCGGTGGAGAGGCAAATGACCTTTTTCACGCCCTCCTCAATGCAGGCGGTCAACACATTATCCGTGCCCAGCACATTGGTTTTCACCGCCTCGATGGGAAAGAACTCACAGCTGGGCACCTGCTTGAGCGCCGCCGCGTGAAACAGATAATCCACGCCGTGCACGGCGTTTTTGATGCTGGAAAGCTCGCGCACATCGCCAATATAATACTTGATTTTGTCGTTTTGGTAGCGGTGGCGCATATCGTCCTGCTTTTTTTCGTCGCGGCTGAAAATGCGGATTTCCCCAATATCTGTACCCAAAAATTGTTTGAGCACCGCCTCGCCAAAGGAGCCGGTGCCGCCGGTAATCATAAGCGTTTTGCCAGAGAAGGCCGTCATGGCTCATTCCTCCTCGGTATTCTTTAGCACGTTGCCCGTAAGGCGATGCAGCACCTCGCGGTAAGCCTCCTCCACATCGCCCAGGTCATGGCGGAAGCGGTCGATATCCAGCGGCTCATGCGTGCGCGCGTCCCAAAAGCGGCAGGTATCGGGCGATACCTCGTCCGCCAGCAGGATTTGACCCTTGTAGCGGCCAAACTCCAACTTAAAATCAATCAGCTCAATATTGATTTCGGCCATACAGCCGCTTACAATCTCGTTCACGCGCAGGCTGAGCTCCTCCATGCGCTTGATTTCCTCCGGCGTAGCCAGGGACATCGCCGTAATATGGGTTAAATTGACCAGCGGATCCTCGAGCTCCGGATCCTTCAGGCAGTATTCCAACACCGTGTTTTTAAGCCTGGTGCCGTCCGGATAGCCGATTCGCTTGGCCAGGCTACCCGCCACAATGTTGCGCACCTTTACCGTAACCGGAATGATCTCCACCCGCTTCACCAGCGAGCAGCGGTTGTCAATCCGGCGGATAAAATGATTGGGCACGCCCTTTTCGGTAAGCATTGTAAACATGTACTCGCAAATCAGGTTGTTAATTTCGCCCTTGCCAATGATGCGGCCCCGTTTCAGCCCATGAAAAGCGAAGGTTTCATCCCGATAGTAAACAACCGCCTCATCCGGATTTTCCGTTGCATAGAGGCGCTTGCCCTTGCCCTCAGCAATCATGTCGGTAATGTTCTGCATGCGTTTTCCCTCTTAACCGTCTGGCTTGTTTGGTTTGGTTCGCCTTATTTTAACACGCTTCTCTGCCTTGCGCAAGTTTCGCATTCTTTGGTAGTTTGTCCTAAAAATATGTCATAATAGAAGTATTGTGCTTCTTTTGCGCCATTTCAGCATTGACACTATCGTGAAACGAATGATACAATGCCACTGAAAAGGCCCCAGGCAAAAGTTGAATAAGGAGTTGAACCCTGTATGTGCGAAGACGTTTTTGCCGCGATCAACTGCACATATTCTGCTCTTACCCATGCGGAGCGCGGCATCGCTGATTATGTGCTGTCTCATTCTCAAGAAATCCTCACCATGTCCGTTGTAGACCTGGCGCAATCATGCGGTATAAGCAACAGCACGCTTTTTCGTTTCTGCCGGCATTTAGGCTACAAAGGTTACCGGGAGTTCCATACGGCGCTTGCCATAACCCTGCATAGCCATGATATGCTCCACCAACAGCATGACAGCGCCGGTCCCAGCCCCTTCTCGCCCCTCGCCGGAACGCTCAAGCGCATCTATCTAAGCATGGTCTACGTACTCAGGCAAACCTATACGGCTCTTGATCCCACCGTTATGCAGCAGATTGTTCAAAGCCTGATAACGGCCAGGCGCATTGTGGTCATTGGCGCAGAAGAATCGTTATCCACAGTGCCGCAGGCCTGCATGGAGTTTTTGCGCTTTGTGCCATGCACCTTCTGCCCTCAGGATCTCCGGGCACGTCAGTTGATAATGGACTCTCTCACCGCGGATGAAGCATTGATTGTGTTTTGCAACACAGACGCCGACACCCTGCTTCTGGATGTGGTAAAGAAGGCGCATCAAAAGGGCGTTTATATTCTGGCATTTTCGTGCTCTTCCCATTCTCCCTTTCGCGCGGTGGCCAGCCATATGCTTGTATATGGCTACTACAGTCCGGATAACGCGGCGCAAGGCCCCTATTGCCTGATTTCAAGCATCTTTCTGGCGGCGGCGCTATGCAGCCTGTATGCGCAGCTCGTACATGAGGCTTCCCTGGCTCCTGAGGAGGAAAGCTAAGGGGTGACCAGAGCGCAAAAAATCCATTCCGGCAAAACCGGAATGGATTTTTTAGACTGCCTATGAATCAGTACTTGCGCTTGCGTGCAGCTTCAGCCTTCTTCTTGCGTTTTACGCTGGGCTTTTCATAATGCTCACGCTTGCGAGCCTCTGCCAAAACACCTGTGCGAGCACATTGACGTTTGAACCGCTTCAGAGCGCTTTCCAGGGATTCATTCTCGCGGATGCGTACCTCGGACACTGTT
>JALEIQ010000012.1 GCA_022769795.1 Clostridiales bacterium | reverse complement strand
AGCATTTGCTGGGGCTGCCCACGGCGGCGGCGCTGGCCATTTTACACGCAAGCGGCATCGCGGATGTGGCGGTGGTGCCTACCGCCGCTCCGCCGCGCCGCGCGCCTTCCCCCGCGGACGCGCTGCGCACCCCGCAGGGCGAGGCGCTGGGCTATGCGTCCACCCGCGTGATAGCCGTACAGGACGATGGGCGCACGCTCATCGTTTCACGTTTTTTAACGGGTGACCCCCGCGAAAGGAGCGCGCCATGAACGTACCGCTTTACGCCCCCATCGACCTTGACCGCCTGCCCCGGCACGTGGCCGTGATTATGGACGGCAACGGCCGCTGGGCCAAGCAGCACAAGGTAAAGGTAGCCCTGGGCCACCGCACCGGCACCGAAACGCTGCGCGAGATCATCCGCAACACAAGCGACCTTGGCATACAGGCGCTTTCGCTATACGCCTTTTCCACGGAGAATTGGGCGCGGCCTCAAGCCGAGGTGGACGCGCTGATGCAGCTCATTCTGGACTTTTTCCAGTCCGAAATTGACGAGCTGAATGAAAAGAATGTGCGCATCACCATTTTGGGCGACAAGGAGGGCCTGCCCCCCAGGCAGCGCGACGCGCTGAAGGAGGCCGAGCGACGCACGCTGCGCAATACCGGCCTTCGCCTCAACATCGCCATCAACTACGGCGCGCGGGCCGAGGCCGTGCGCGCCGCGCGCCTTTTGGCCCAGGACGTAGCGGTCGGCCGCCTGGCTCCCGAGCAGATTGACGAGCAGGCCCTTGCAGACCGCCTGTACACCGCCGGGCTCCCGGATGTGGATTTGCTCATCCGCACCAGCGGGGAAATGCGGTTGAGCAACTTTCTTCTGTTCCAGTGCGCGTATGCGGAATTTGTGTTTCCCTCCGTGCTCTGGCCGGATTTTGATTTGAAGCAATATCACGAATGTATCGCGCAGTTTCAGGCGCGCAAGCGGCGCTTCGGCGGCCGCGAGGAATAGAAAAGCGCAGGAGGCCTCATGAGCGAAAAAAACGAGTCCAAAAAATCCTCCATGACGCAGCGCATTGCCACAGGCGCGGTGCTGGTGGCGCTTTTGGCGCTGGTTTTGTACGTGGGCGGCTGGCTGTTTGCCGTGATGGCGTTTTTGGCCCTGTCGCTGGCGCTTTGGGAGGAGCTTAACGCCCTTTCCCGGTATGGGCATCACCCCGTGTGGTGGGCCAGCTTCGCGGGGCTGGCCGTTTCCGTGCCGCTGATGATGTCCTATTCGTCGCTGGTGATTATCCCCATTTTGACTCTGCTCTCCTTCTGCGTCCTATTCATCGTGATGCGGCGCGAAAACCCGGACTTGATTGATATCATGGTAAGCGTTCTGCCCATGCTCACGGTAGTCTTGCCCGGCATGTGCCTGTTCGGCATTCTGGATACGCAGCCGCGCAGCCTACAGGCGCTTTTGCTGGTGCTGGTATTCGCCATCGCTGTGGGCGGCGATACCTTCGCCTACTTTGTGGGCAGCGCCATTGGCGGGCCCAAGCTATGCCCGCACATCAGCCCCAACAAAACCGTGGCGGGCTCTATCGGCGGGCTGGTGGGCAGCATTCTATGCGCCGTGCTCGCGGGCCGCATCTTCTCCTGGTGCTTCCCGTATTTTGCGGGCTTCCCGCCCATTTGGGGCGATATGCTGGCGGGCCTGTTTGGCGGCGTTGCCGGTCAAATGGGCGATCTATTCGCCAGCATGGTGAAGCGCCACTGCAAGGTAAAGGACTTTGGCCACATCTTCCCCGGGCACGGCGGTATGCTGGATCGCCTGGACAGCATCCTCTTTACAGCCATCATCATCTACTGCTACCGCGTCATCCTCCTAACCAGGGGGTGACCCCCTGGACCCCCGGACTGCGCGCCTATGGCGCGCAGAGGTTGGGTGCGGGTGTTTGGGGTTGCGCATAAGACCGCCGGAGGGCAGAAGGCCCTCCGGCTCGCTTGGGGGCGTGCCAGCCAAGCTGCCTGGCCGGGAGGCGGCCCGCCTTCGGCGGGCTGCGCCTCCTGGGGCGGGATTTTTGTTGGGCGAAGCGGCGCGGTGCGCCGCTTCTTGCCCAACGGCAAGTCAGAGCACTACTTCCTATCCAAGCCGCAAGTGCAAGGCGTATCTCCAAAACCCGGAGCGGAACTCCACCCCAACCCGCGCCCGCAAGGCTAAACTCCTAAACCCGGAGCCAAACGCACAAGAGCGGCAATAGCAAGCGCAGGCAAAAACCCCCGCCGGTTTTGGGCGCGGATCAGGACGCACACCGCATAAGTCAAGCCCCCAAGGCAAGCCCAACTCCCGGACAAAGAGCGCCGATTGTGCGTCCCCGCGCCCTAAACCGGCATTCAGGGGTTTTTGCCGGAGTCTGCGTGCCGCCGCTTTCTGCCTACTCTTTCCAGAAAGAGTAGGCGCAGGGTGTGGGGGCGCGTAGCCCCCACCCTGTTTCGCGGAA
>JALEIQ010000301.1 GCA_022769795.1 Clostridiales bacterium | reverse complement strand
GGGTATTACGGCTATGCCCAAACCCCGGCGGTTTCCATGCCGGGTGGTGAATATAAAGGGGAAATTCAACTCAGCCTTTCCATCCCTGAAAACACCGCTGTGTATTATACGCTGGACGGCTCCATTCCCACGGAGGAGCGTGGCGTTCGCTACACCAGCGGCGAAGTGCTCACCATAAGCCGCGTAACGGTGCTGCGCGCGCGGGCCTTTGACCAGAGCGGCCTTTTGCAGCCCAGCGAGATTATCACGCAGACGTATTTGATGAACCTATACCACGCTTTCCCCATTGTAAGCCTTGTGACCGACCCCAACGAGCTGTGGAACGAGGAAAGCGGCATGCTGGCGACTGGCGGTGAGATAATCAAGGAGCCGGGCAAGCTTCCCTTCAAGCTGGCAAGCGGGGAATACCCGCTGTACCGCACCGTTGGCAAGGAGGCGCGCCCGGGTCATGTGGAGTATTACGACAAAGAGGGCAATACCCTGATCGACCAGGACTGCGAGTTTGGCTTACAGGGTCAGTTCAGCCTGGATATGCCTCAAAAGACCTTCAAGGTGCGCGCCAAGGCCAAATACGGCAGCAAGTATTTTGAAAGCAAGCTGTTTGAAGATCTGGACTTTACCCAGTACAAGAGCTTTGTTTTGCGCATGAGCGGAAACGACTGCGTTTGGACGCGGTTTAACGACGCCTTCCAAAGCCAGTTGGTTAAGCGCTTTAATCAGATTACGGCCACGCCCTCCACGGTGATTTATCAGGAGTGGCAGCCGGTGGTTGTGTACCTGAACGGCGTATACTGGGGCCACTACAATATGCGCGAGCGCGTTGACCGCTACTTTGTGGCGCAGCATGAAGGGCTGCCCCTGGAAGAAGCGGACAACATGGATTTGCTGGAAGCCAGCGGCACGGTAAACTTTGGTTCCAACAAGGAATACAAGGCCATGATCGCCAAGGTGGAAAAATCCTCTCCCGGAACCAATGAGGAGGATTTGCAGTACATCCTGGACAATATTGATGTGGATAATTACTTTGACTACATGGCCTTTGAAATGTTCTTTGGCAACTCCGACCCCGGCAACATCCGCTATTACAAGCTGGACAGGGAAGGCTCCAAGTGGAGATGGATTTTCTACGATGTGGACTACGGCCTGTTCCGTTCCGGATTTAACAGCCCGTACAGCTATCTGAAGGAGTCCGGCGCGGGCGATAAGAACATCAACAACACGCTGATTCGCAAGCTATTGGAAAACGACGAGATGCGCGATAAGTTCCTCACAAGGCTGGGCGAAATTTATCAGGTGTTCACAACCGAGTTTATGACGGAGCTGTTTAACGAAATGGCCGACACGCTGGAACCGGAAATGAGCATGCATTTCAACCGCTGGGCCGAGGAAAACGATAAAAACATCAACGTCGATTCGCCCACCACGCCGGAAGGCGCGCTCCGCTATTGGCATACGCGCCTGGACTATACGCGCAACGTGCTGAAAAAGCGGCCCACCTATTTTTACGAAATGGTTCAGGAGCGGTTTGAACTGACGGACGGGCAGATGCTGGAGTACTTTGGCGAAAAGCCGCCGCTGCCCGATGACGCAACCGTTACGGAAGGCAAGAAGTGGGGTTGAGCGGCGCCGAGACGATACGTTGACAAAAACGCGGCCTTTCGTTACTATATCACCATATCCACGAAGGAGGCACCCATCCATGTTATCCAACGCACTTTTCGCAACGACCAGCGCGAGCTCGCTTGTACAGGCCAGCGGGTTGGCTGCCCAGTTCAAATCCATTGTTCCCAGCGATCTGTTCATCGCGCTGGGGCTGGGCTTTCTGATTGGCGTTATCATTGCCGTGGTGTATCGCAAAACCTACCGCGGCGTACTGTACAGCCCGTCCTTCACGCTCACGCTAATTATGCTCACGCTGATTACTACGCCGGTGGTTATGTGCATCAAGAGTGATATCGCGCTTTCCATGGGCATGGTTGGCGCGCTGAGCATAGTGCGTTTCCGTACCGCGGTAAAGGATCCGCTTGATACGGCGTATATGTTCTGGGCGCTTACGATGGGAATTTTGCTGGGCGCGGGGCTGTACCTGATTGCGGTCATTGTGGTGCTGGCAATTTCGGTGCTGCTGTTCGTGCTGTCCCTTGCCAAGCTGACCACGCCCAATGCCTACCTGCTGGTTGTGCATTATGACGAGTTCTGCGAGGATGCCATCCACAGCGAGTTGCGCCGCAGCGTAAAGAGCAGCAAGCTGCGTTCCAAAACCCTGACGCGCGCCGGTGCGGAAATGACGTATGAGGTACGCCTGAGCGAGCGCACCGAGGTTGTGACGCGCATGCTGGATATTGAAGGCGTGCATGACGCGACGCTGGTAGCCTGCCAGAGCGAGGTTGGCGCATAAGCCCACGAAGGAGGACGGCGCATGGCCATTTCCGTGCCGCTGAGGCATGAGCTCAAGTTTTTCATTAACCCGGTGGAGTACGAGGTGCTCAGGCGCGTTCTGGATAGAACGCTGCCGCGCGATCCCAACGGGGACGAAAACAACGAGTATCATATTCGATCGCTGTATTTTGACACGCGGTTTAACGACGCGCTGATGGAAAAGCTCAGCGGCGTGAAAGACCGTGATAAATACCGCATCCGTATTTATAATTTTTCCGACCGGCTTATCCGCATGGAATGCAAAACCAAGGTGGGTCAGCTTATTTCCAAACGCTCCATCGGCATTCCCAAGCTTTTGGCGGAGCAGCTGATCGCTGGCGACCCCACGGGTCTTGAGCGCACGCGCAGCGGCCTTCTGCGCGATGTATACCGCGAAATGGCGCTGAACGGCTTGCATCCCGTTGTGATTGTGGATTATGTGCGCGAAGCCTATATCCATCCCGCCGAGGAAGTGCGCATTACCTTTGACAAGCAGCTGCATACGGGGCTTCGTTCCATTGACATCTTTAATCCCTATGTGCCCACGGTATCGCCCTTTGACCATAATGAGATGATATTGGAAGTGAAGTTCAACCGGGTGCTTCCACCATATATCCGGGATATTCTGTGCGCGCATGTGCATAGCGCGCAAAACAGCGCCATTTCCAAATACGTTTGGTGCAGGCGCTTTGAAAACTTTGAGTAATCAGTAGGGCCAGCGCATGCGCCGACAGGCGAAATACCACATGTTCCCCGACAGCCGAAAGCTGCCGGGGTTTCTTTGATAAAAAGGAAACCACCAGCTATGCTGGTGGACAAAAAGGCTTTAGCTATAGAAAGAAAAACCTCCAATTGTTAGAATGTAGAGGGTTTGCCGACCGCTACAAAAACAAAAGGAG
>JALEIQ010000299.1 GCA_022769795.1 Clostridiales bacterium | reverse complement strand
TCGGAAACCTGGTTGAGCAGCGTGCGCATGCGGCTAATCAGGGTTTTGAGCGCGTTTTCCGGGTTGGAAACCCGCTCGTCCGGCCAGAAGGTGGCTAGCAGCCTTTGATTGGAAACCGGCTGTTCCCGGTTCATAATCAGGGTGCGGCGCGGCATACGCCTGTGCGCGCTTTCGCTTTTTCTGGCGGCATATTGCTGGCTTACGGGGCTTTCGCCCGCTTCCATCCGCGCGGCGGTTATGCTGCTCATGGCTATGGGCGCCCGCATGCTCAAGCGCCGCCCGGATCGCCTGACCACGCTGGCGGCGGCTATGCTGGTTGTGCTGCTCCTGGATCCGCTGGAGGCCACGTCCGCTGGGTTTGTGCTCAGCTTTTCGGCCATGCTGGGCATTCTGGCGCTTGCGCCGCCGCTTAACGGCCTGCTGGAAAGGCTGTGGCCCGAGCTGGCCCGCACGGGCCCCGCCGCGCCGCTTTGGCGCAGGGGGCTTGGGCGTTTTCAGCGCGGCCTGAAAGCGCTGCTGGCCGTGTCTGTGGCGGCGCAGGCCGGGGTGCTTTTGCCCACTGCCGCCTATTTTCACCAGCTGCCGCTGTACGGCGTTCTAATCAATTTGCTCATTGTTCCGCTGGCGGGCACGCTGCTTACGCCGCTGTATGCCGTTACGCTGGCGTTAAGCCCGGTGCCGTTGGCGGGCGCGGGGCTGGGTGCCGTCGCCGCCGCCCTTACCCGTCTGCTTTTGCGGCTGGTGGGCCTGCTGTCCGAGCTGCCTCATGCGGCGGTGCGCGTGCCCGCTCCCTCCCTGCTGCTGAGCCTGGGCATTGGGGCCGGTGTGCTGCTGCTGTGCCGCATAACGCCCGGCAGCCTGAAGCGCCGCGCCTGCGCCGCGCCTGCGCGGCGGCCCTGGCGCTGGCCGTGGCGGCTGGCGGAAGCTGGGCGGTGCGCCCGGCCCGGCTGCGCTATATCCAGCTTTCCGTTGGACAGGCGGATTCCGCGCTGCTGATGGACAGCTCCACAACGGTGCTGATCGACGCGGGGGACGATGGGCAGGCCGCGTTGGATTATCTGCTGGACGAGGGCCGGGATGTGGACGCGCTGTTCATTACCCATCTGCACATGGATCACACCGGCGGCGTGGAGGCGCTGCTGGATAACGGCGTCCGCATCCATCAGGCGTATCTTCCCGTCAATGCCGGGCGGCAGCGGGTTGACCCCAACGCCCTGGCGCTGCTGGCCCGCCTGCAAGAGGCGGGCGTGCCCGTGACCTTCCTTGCGCGCGGCGACCGGCTGAGCTACAATGAAACCGCCGTCGAGGTATTGTGGCCCGTGCGTGAAACCGCGCGTACCGGCCAGGATGCCAACGACCTGCCGCTTGTGCTCGCCATTGATTTTGGCGGCTACACGCTTCTGAGCGCCAGCGACCTTACCGGAGCCTACGAAGCCTACGCCGCCGTGCCCGCCGATGTGCTCAAGGTGGCGCATCACGGCAGCTCCCAAAGCAGCGGAAGCGGGTTTTTAAAGCAGGTTTCGCCCGCCTTTGCGCTGGTAAGCTGCTCCTCCGGCAGCCGCTCGCTGCCCGGCGCGGATACGCTGGAACGCCTTGCGCAAAGCGGCGCGAGGGTGCTGCGCACCGACCTGGACGGCGATATCACCTTAACCCTGCAAAACGGCGCGCTATGCCTAACCCCCTACAAAGCGAGGTAATACCGTGAACCACACCGCCTTTTTTGACGCGCTTCGGGCCGGGCAGATTCAATCCTGCTACCTGTTTGAGGGCGCGGAGGAGTACATCAAGCAGCAGGCGTTCAAGCAGCTTTGCGCAAAGCTGCTGCCCGCCGGGCTTGAGCAAATGAACCTGACCGAGCTGATTGATCCCGAGGCGGACGAGATGATTGCCGCGGCGGAAACGCTGCCCTTTATGGGCGAGAGGCGCGTGGTGGCGGTGCGCGAGTGCGCGCTGCTGCTTTCCGGCCGCAAGGCTGAGGATGAGCGCAAGCTGGAGGCCATAGCGGACTATGTGGGCCACCTGCCGCCCACGGTATGCCTGGTGTTTTATGTGAAGGGCAAGGCGGACGGGCGCAAAAAGCTGTACGGATTGCTAAAGAAGCAGAACGCCATTGTGGATTTTTCTCCCATGAACGATATGGAATGCGCGGGGTGGGCGCGCAAGGCCATGCGCCGCATGGGCAAGGAGCTGGATGGCGAAACCGCCGGATACCTGGTGTTTACCGTGGGCCGCGACGCGGCGCTGCTCAGGCAGGAAATGGAGAAGCTGGCGGCCTACCTGGGCGAGCGCGATACCGTGACCGCCCGGGACATAGATTTGGTGTGCACCCGCTCCACAGAATGCACGGTATTTCAGATGGTGGACGCGCAGGTGGCGGGCAACAACGACGTGGCCTTTGGCCTGCTGCGCGATATGGTGCGTTCCGGCGAGGATCGCATTGGAATTCTTGCCATGCTGCTGAGGCAGTACCGCATCCTATACCATATGCGCTGCCTGATGGACGAGCGCACGCCGCAGGCCTCGCAGGCGGGCATGCTGGGCATACCGCCCTTTTCCGTGGGCCGCACGCAGCAGCAGGCGCGCCGCTTTGACAAGGCGCGCCTAAAGGAAGCCTACGACTTTTTGATGGACTTTGAATACCGGCTCAAGCAAGGCCGCATCCCGCAGGAATGCTGCGCCGAAAACGCCATGCTTCGCCTGGAAGGCATTTTAAGGGGGAAGCAAGATGGCGCTGGTATCCGTTCAAACGGCTGATTCCTATGACGGCGCTGTGCTGGATCGCGCCGTTTCGGCGCATTTTGAAAGACTGGACGTCGCGCGCGACCTCACGCCTGAAACCAGGGTGCTTCTCAAGCCCAACCTGCTGGCGGCGCGCGAGCCCTCTCAGGCCATTACCACCCATCCCGCTCTGCTGGCCGCCGTGGCCCGGTGGCTGCGCGCTCGCGGCGTGAAAAGCATCACCCTGGCGGACAGCCCGGGCGGCATATACACCCCGGCCGCGCTTCGCAAGCTGTACGCGGTATGCGGGCTAGAGCCCCTCAGGGAGCTCGTCACCCTTAACGAGGATGTTTCCAGCGGCCAGCGGGACGGCTTTACCCTGATTACGCCCGTTTTGGAGGCGGACTATATCATTGACTGCGCGAAGCTGAAAACCCATGGCCTGACCGTGATGACCGCCGGGGTGAAGAACCTGTTCGGCTGCATTCCGGGCCTCAAGAAACCGGAGTGGCACTGCATGCGACCCACCCTTTCCGGCTTCAGCGACCTGCTGATTGACCTGTGCGAAAGCGTGAAGCCCAACCTGACGCTGCTGGACGCGATAGACTGCATCGAGGGCAACGGCCCGGGCGGCGGCGAAATCCGCCACATGGGCGTTACGCTGTGCTCCCGCTCGCCCTACGCCCTGGACGAGCAGGCGGCGCTGCTTATGGGCTTGCGCGCCGGTATGCCGCCCACCGTACAGGCGGCCCGCCGCCGCGGCCTGATGGAGGAGCCCACCGTTCTTGCGGGCGACCCCCTTGTTCCCGCCAACCCGCCCTTTGCCCTGCCGGACGCGATTTTGGGCCAGGAGCGCTTTTTCTCCCGCAAGGGGCTGTTCCACTGCTTCTTTGGGCGCGGACGCAGCTTTCCCGAGGTGGACGCCGCCAAGTGCGTCGGCTGCGGGCGCTGCGCCGAATCCTGCCCCAAGCATGTGATCGATATGCGGGAGCACAAGGCCGTGCCGCGCCGCAAGGGCTGCATTTCGTGCTTTTGCTGCCAGGAAATGTGCCCCGCCCGCGCCATTTCGGCCAAAAAGCGGCTGTTTTTCTAGAGCGAGAAAGAGGGGAAGCGCGCATGATTCAATGGGTGGGCTGTCAAAAATGGGATACGGATTTTCCAGACCTGCCGCTGCCCGCGCGCGCAAATCGGCTGGAGTTTCCTAAGCACATGCTTACCGCCGCGCTGCCCTATGGCGTTTTGCCCATGCTGGTGTGCTACGCCGCGCTGTTTGGCAAAATAGCGGCCAGCCCGGTTTTTCCGCTGGACAGGCGGTTTGTGCCCCTGGGCTTGCTGCTGGGGCTTTTGCTCATTCCCGTACATGAGGTTTTGCACGCCGTGTGCTTTCCCAAGGGCGCGACGGTTTACGTGGGGCTTGCCCCCGAAAAGCTGGCCGCGTTTGCCGTGTGCTTTTCCCCCGTGAGCCGCAGGCGGTTTTGCGTGATGTCGCTGCTGCCGGTGGTGTTAGGCGCGGCGCCGCTGGCGCTGTTCTGGATTTTCCCCGCCGGTTGGGGCGCGGCGGCCGCGCTGTGCTGGCCCGCGGCCATGATTGGCCTGGTATCGCCCTGCCCCGATTACATGAGCGTTCTGCGCGTATTGCGCCGGGTTCCAGCCGGGGCGCTTCTACAGGCAAGCAACTCCGGCTGGTACTGGTATTTTGAAGAAGGAGAGGAAGTATGAGCCTTGAAGCCATTCGCGCCCGTCGCAGCATACGCAAATTCCTGCCCGCCCCCGTGCCGCGCGAGCTGATCGGCCAGGTGCTGGAGGCCGCCAGGCTGGCCCCCTCCGGGAAAAACCAGCAGCCCTGGCGTTTCGCCGTATATGGCGGCGAGGAAAAGCGCGCGCTGCTTGAGGTCATGGCTCGCGGCCTGGAACGCGAGCTGCACGGGCGGGCGCTGCTGCCCGCCTCCCGCGCCGGGCTGGCGGACGCGGCCAACACCCTGCGCATCATGCGCAAAGCCCCGGTGCTCATTCTGGCGCTGGACGCGTGCGGGGACGATCCCTTTGGGCCAAGCGAGGGCGGCGCGCGCATAGCCGACCTTGTGAACACGCTTTCCATGGGCGCGGCCATTGAAAACCTGCTGCTGGCCGCGCAGGAGTTAGGGCTTGGCGCGCTGTGGATTGCCAACACCTTTTTTGCCTATCCGGAGCTGTGCGCCTGCCTGGATACGCCCTTGCGGCTGGTAAGCGCCGTCGCGCTTGGGTATGCGGATGAGGAGCCTCCGGCGCGTCCCAGAAAGCCTTTGGAAGAAATTTGCTCCTACCGGCTGTAAATGGCGTGGCTCCCAACCCGGGAAGGGGACGCGCTCCGCCATGCTCCGCGCTTTTTTTGAGCTTCCCCTTCGTGCCGCTGAGAAGTGCAAGCGTTGTAAAGGCGAAACGGCTATGCTATACTGAAAACGTATGGCCGGGTTCTCATGCGCATACGCTAGGATGATTTGCAAAAAGGGATGGCGATGCGTACATGGAGCGGCATGGCGGATTTTTCAGGCGGTTGGCGGCGGGCGTGCTGATTGGCGTTGGCTGCGTGCTGCCAGGGGTGAGTGGCGGCGTAATGGCGGTTTCCTTTGGGCTATACCG
>JALEIQ010000347.1 GCA_022769795.1 Clostridiales bacterium | reverse complement strand
TCGGAAACCTGGTTGAGCAGCGTGCGCATGCGGCTAATCAGGGTTTTGAGCGCGTTTTCCGGGTTGGAAACCCGCTCGTCCGGCCAGAAGGTGGCTAGCAGCCTTTGATTGGAAACCGGCTGTTCCCGGTTCATAATCAGGTACTGCATCAGCGCCAGGCCCTTGCGGGATTTGTTTATCATGTGATCCGCCTGGCGCTCGTTAATATATACGGTAAAATTGCCCATCATCTGTATCCGGATGATATCGCTCATTTGTTACACCCCGTCCGTTTTTCTAGCATGCTTCCTTTTGTCAACCCGCCTATGCGGGTCTTTATATAATAGGTAGTTTTTTTCAAGCTCTGCGCGGCGCTTCCAGGCCGCCGCAAAACGCCGCAAGCCCGTCGGGCGAGCCGCGCTTTTTACTTTTCCATGCCGCGTGCATCCCTTTCCTGGCTGGTCAATAGTACCGTTCCACCGTGTATTTCTGGTTTGTGGCAATGGCGTTAATCTCAAGCGTGGGATCATAGAACACTTCTTCCCCGTCTATGAATACGCTGTTCCACGCATGGTAGCTCTTGCCCGCGTAGCCCACAACCAGCTTGACAGGCACCCCCTGCACCCGCAGCATGCACGCCGCGAACGCGGCAAGGTCCTGGCATATGCCCATCTTTTTATCGTAGCAGCCCTCTATATCCGGAAGGGTGCCGCTTTTTACCGTGGCGGCCTTTACGTAGTCATACACGAAGGTATTTTTCATGTACTCGCGCACGGCCTCGAATTTTTCCCTGTCCGTGCTCAACCCCGCGCATATCTGCTCGGATATCGCCACAGCCTGTGTTTCTTCATTATAATTTACATACTGGCTAGGGCACAAAAAGGCGGCGTTTTCATTTTCCAGCTCTACGTTTATGCTCACCTTGCCATCCTGCGCGTACTTTTTGCCGGAGGCGTTTTTGAACAGCGAGCACTGGTATTTGCCGCTTCCAAGCTGAAGCGGAAACACCTCGTATTCGCCGTTGCTGTTAAGGTCGTAGGTAAGGGTCGCCTTACCCTTGGCAATGCGCAGCTTGAGCCTCTTTTTGCTTTTAGAGGCCTTTACCATGATGTAACCATCCTGCGCGTTACTAAAATCCACTGTAAGGGAGCCGGAGGTTTTTTTCTGCTCCCCGGTGGCCTGCGGCCATATGGCGTTGCCGATCGCGGCAAGCCCGATTGCGCCCGCGCAAGCCAGGCAGACGGCCAACAGACCCGCGGCAATCCTGCGCCGCAAACCCGCATGTTTCCGCATGTACGCCGTCCCCCCGCATGTTCCGTATGTTTAGGTTATTGTATCATAATGGCGTGGATTTTACAATGTATACGAACGTTCTTTGTGGGGGTGGGGGAAAAAATTTGGGGGTGGGGGACAAATGAAGGGGTGCAGGGGCAATAGCCCCTGCCGGGGCTTGGGGCGGAGCCCCAAAAACCCGCGCCGCAGCGCCACCCAAGCCAGAGATGCGCCAGCCCGTTCGGGCTGGCGCTGCGAGGGATGGCGTACCCTTGGAATTTGGCAACGCGCTGGCGAACGTTGTTCTTCGTTTGCAGGCAGTTTTTTTATTTGGGAATTGTTGAGAGGCTTGCGCTGTGTTCGCGCTCCTGTTGCGGGTGCGGGCAGCCGCTGCGCCAGCCTTTCGTCTGGCGCGCTGCTCTCCTGGACAGCGCTGCGGCGCAAGGTTTTGGGGCTCCGCCCCAAACCCCGGCAGGGGCTATTGCTCCTGCACCCCTTCATCTGTCCGCGCTTCCGCTGCAACTCCCCGCCGTCGCTGCGCCAGCCTTTTCGGCTGGCGCGCTGCTCTCCTGGACAGCGCTGCGGCGCAAGGTTTTGGGGCTCCGCCCCAAGCCCCG
>JALEIQ010000297.1 GCA_022769795.1 Clostridiales bacterium | reverse complement strand
TTATCAAGCAAAGATTGAACCAACGTCAATATTTCTTTTATATAAATTAATACGAGAATGATAGATGAAATAGCCAATATAACCATTAGAATTTTTTTCCATATGCGAATGCTCCCGGACAGCATATACCCCATAAATATTGAAAATGCAGCAGTAAAAGCTGCCATTCGTCCGCCAAATAGCAATATAACCAGAAAATTCACAATAGCTAACGCATAATAAGTCACGGTTTGCTTTTTGTTTGAACTAATCATAGCCATATATGAAAAAATCATGGCATTTGGCAGATTCAAATAATTAAACACTCCGTAATCAATATACTTTGCTTGCATTAAAACAATCGCAATCGGTGAAAATACGGTCGCCTTAATAGCTAATCTACTCCATGTAACGGAAAAATCAAACAGATCAAATTTGTCCGAACTAATAACAAGAAGTGCCGGTAAAAAGACTGCCAGACCGCTGAAAGCATCAACCGCTACATAATATGGGTATGAAACAATAGAAGTATTAAATAATGCGGTTATAATATAGCATCCCGTAAAAATCAATAAACTTATTCTGACCTTCATTGTATTCATAACAATTAATATTGCCATGACAAGCAAGACAACATACATCAGATATGAATTGGATGGTATAATAAGAGGAACAAAATAGAAGAAAGCATAAATATACACCCATAACGTAAGAATTGTGGACAATCTATGGCTTCGTTTATGTGATTGAATATTACAATTTGTGCTTGTCATTTTTTTACAACCGCTTTTTTAAGCTTTTCTTTCAACTCTGGTAAATCATATACAGCAGTTTTTATTGTGCGTAACAAATATTTTCTTTCATATAACTGTTTCTTTTTGTCATCCCATACTTCATTCGTATTATATAACTTTGTCGAAAAAGCTTCCTTCAAGTCGGCTTGTTCCCATTCAGAGCCATCCTCGCATATTCTGTTGCGAATATCCGCATATGTAGGAGCATCCAGTTCTGGAATCATTCCCAGCGCCAAATAAGCATGACCATTGTAACAATATGGTTGTCTGCAATGTTTTCCAACTGGTTCAAAAATAATTTCATTTTCCGGATTCTCAAATATATTCTGGTTATACATTTGACCATAACAAGGTTTTGCTCTTCCAGTTCCGAGATCCACATATAGCGACCAACAGCCGGCATAGCAAAATTCTGTACATTTCCGAAGGAAAAGCTCTTTCTTAAATGAAAACATAGGGGAGTCAAACTGATCCCATGTTTTACAATATTCGTCAAATGTTTTAGATGATAGAATTTTTTTGGAATCTGTTAAATCATCACGCGCTATTGTCAACTGACAACATGCTCCAAAATTTTTTATGCAAAACTCTTTTAGTTCGGGAATGTATTCATCTAATTCATCAGTAGGGGTGCATTCTATTGTAAATGAACATCCTGAACGACGCATCAAGTTTACATTGTCTACAAAATCATTAAGCATATTTCTTGCTTTTAATTCCAAATAATGGAACGAGAACTTGAACTCTAATCTAAGTAATAGTTCCCTTGGAAACGCAGCAATCTCTTGGAAGCGCTTCTTTAACGTGCCATTGGTCACTATTTCCAAATAGTGACCCTCTTTCAATAAAGCTTTAATATATGCGGGCATTTCTGGTGGTATTAATGTTTCTCCTCCGCCAGTCATATTTATAATACATGCCCCACCTAATCTTTCCTGTGATAAGCACCGGGCCACGTGATCTGGCTTATATTGAAAAACCGCCGCGCCTGTTTCTACTTGATTTTGTGCCGTTATATAACAATAATGGCACTTCAAATTACAGTTTTTAATTGGAACATTGATTGCAATCATTCTTTTTATTTTCACAATACCAAATCTCCTGTTGCTCTTATATATTCAACAAACAGCCTAATTGACGAAAATATTCCCTCAATTCGTCACTTAATTCATACGGTTTACCGCTAAGATCAAATGTTTCGGGAGATATTTCGCCAATGTCGCGCAGCATTTTTACAGGCATATTCGCATTTTGTAAATAAGATGCCACACCGAAAACTTTTCCCGTACCATTATTGAACACATAGCAGGGAATACCCGCCAAAAGTGAAAAAATCATTGCATGTAAGCGATCGGTTATCATAAAACCTGCTTTGCTATATTGGAAAATCAGCTCCGTTACGGCCTTCTTTCGCTCTCTTATTTTTATTAAATGCCGATAAACCGTCGTTGTTTCCTGAGGAATATATCCAGCAGATTCAACAACTGATTCAAGTCCGGCAAGGTCTGCTGCTTTTTCAATATCTTGACGTAGACAAATTAGAGCTACTCTTTTATTTCTTTCAGATGTATTCTCTCTTGCCAAGGCTCCATACAATACCATATCCGGACAAAACAGTAGGCGGCTTTTTTCGTCAATTCCAAGTAAATCTTGAGCCCTATGATAGGAAGGAGCATCTCTTACTGATAAATATATGTTATCATGATTTTGAAAATAGACTTTTGTTTCATCTGCGACCCTTTTGCCTTCTGCATCCTTTGTATAATAAAGTGTTTGTGGAAATATAATGATTTTATTGAAAGGGTAATCCGTTATTATATTCCTTATCATAATCTCGTTGTGTATCCATAAATTACCCATCCATCCGCCACCAGAAACAATCACCAGGTCATCGGCGTTAATATGTTTTTTCAAATAACTGCGATGTATTTTATATAATGGCGTAGGGATTTCAAATATAGTTTCCTCTTTCTTATAATCTTGAATAAATTGTAACTCCGAAATAGCGATTGCTTGATCTCCCAAATTGCCATGTGCTGGGGAGCCAACAAGGACAATCTTCCTCTGAGCACATTTTTTATATTCTTTAAGGAGCTTTTTATATGCAGGAAAAATATATAATAGTTTAATGAATTCTTTAAGATGATCTTCTGCTTTCCTTATAGCTGAAATACCCATTCCAAAACTCCCTAAAATTATTTTGATGCTTTATTATTAAATCTCGTAGCAACACTAAATTTGAAACTATAAAACCAAAATGTTTTGCATAAAACGCTCCTTTAGCTATCAACTGTGCTGGAGATTCCTTGCGAGCCTTTTTTTCGTGAAAAACGGTTGTTATCGGCTTATATACAATTATCTTTTTTGATTTCAAGCAACGAATTAAAAAATCGTTTTCCTCACCGGCAACATAGGTTGCACCCACTCCAAAAAGTTCGTCAAACAAGACAGTATCGTCCTTACGAAAAGCTATCTCAATTGATGATCTAGACAACAAATCAGTTGTCTTATTTAAGTTTCTTGCTGCCTTACCATAGCTCTTATATGGGCAATTAGCTATTGGATCATAAATTTGAGTTAATAATACATCCATTTCCGGATGGGCCACAAATTCATCTGCTATTGATTTCATCGCATTTGATGGATACCAACAGTCATCATCGGATAAAACAATAATATCTCCAGTTGTTTCACGTAATCCAATATTTCTTGCCAAAGACAATCCTCTTATATCACTTTTCAAATGTTTAATTACTAATCGATCATGATACATTTTGCATTGATTCTCAACCGCTTGATGATTGTCTTGAGAAATAACAACCACTTCCATACTCTGGTAGCTTTGGGCAACAAAGCTATCGAGAAGTCGCTTGAACTCCATTTCTCGTTGCCCTAATGTTGGAACAAGCAGCGAGATTAATATATCCATTAATGCATAATCCTTTCAAAGTATTCAATCGAATAGATTCGTTTCTCTGCCGCTTTCGTCAGAAGTCACATTATCACAATCTCCAATACTTCATTCCACTTGTTTTGAGTTCAGATACCTTGTAAAGGCCCTTGACATCAATCAGCACCTTTTCAGCATCATCGCACGTCTTGAATAATTTCTTTATATCTTTCAAACTTAATGCCTTAAATTCATTGTGAGCAACAGCAACAATGACGCAATCCGCATCTTTCACATCCTCAAGTTTGGTAAGAGTAACACCATATTCATGCATGGCGTCTGTGTCGCTTGCCCAAGGATCAACAACAATGGGAGCAATTTCATATTCTGCAAGACGCTTGATAATATCATTCACTTTAGAGTTCCTTGTATCGGGACAATTCTCTTTGAACGTCAAACCCAGGATAATAACCTTGGACTTTTTAGGGGCTTGCCCTACTGCAATCATGTTCTTGATAGCTGCATCTGCAACGAACTTGCCCATGCTGTCATTTACAATTCGACCATTGAGAATAATCTGACTATGGTAACCGAGCTTCTCAGCTTCATAAGTGAAGTAATACGGATCAACCCCAATGCAGTGACCACCGACAAGCCCGGGGCGGAAGCCAAGGGCATTCCATTTTGTGTTCATGCCATCAACAACTTCGTTTGTGTCGATATCCATCTTATCGAAGACTATTGCAAGCTCATTCATGAAAGCAATGTTAATATCGCGCTGGCTATTCTCAACGACCTTAACCGCTTCTGCAGTTCTAAGGTTGCTGACAGGATATGTACCGACTTCGATCACAATGTCATATACAGCCTTAATGGTCTGCAGGGCTTCCTCGTCACAACCGGATACTATCTTTGTAATATTTTCAAGCCTGTGTACCTTGTCACCTGGATTGATTCTTTCGGGAGAATAACCCACTTTGAAGTCTATGCCGCATTTTAAACCAGATTCTTTCTCTAAAATCGGAATGCATACGTCCTCGGTACATCCAGGATATACGGTTGATTCAAACACCACATAAGAACCTTTGGTGAGGTTTCTACCAACAATCTCAGAAGCGCCGATGACCGGCGCCAGATTGGGCGTGTGATCTGTATTGACGGGAGTAGGTACTGCAACGATATGGAATTTTGCCTTCTGCAAATCCCTCTCATTCGAAGTGAAATAAACCGTCGTATTCTTGATGGCATCGTCTCCGACCTCCTTTGTCGGGTCAACGCCGCTTTTATACAGTTCAATCTTTGCTTTGTTCAAATCAAAGCCAATAACATCGACGCCTTTGTTTGCAAAAGCAACAGCAATCGGCATACCTACATAACCAAGACCCACAAGAGACAGTTTCTCATTTCTGTTTAGAAGTTTAGTATAAAATGACATATCAATATCCTTCCAAAATTAAATTCAGATTTTTTTATTAACGTAGTTGTCCTCTTTGAATTCTTTTGAAAACAACTTTGTTATACCGATCATTGAACCTGCGCCATACGCAATATGGAATATGGGGAATAACAGAAGCAAAACCCAAAATTCTTTTATCGTTGCTGCCTGCTTTATTGAAAACAGTATATCTAACAACAAATAAAGCGCTATTTCTAACCCTAATAACGTCCAGAAAACCGGATGAACAATGCCCAAAATACCAAGGCCAAGAACTGAACCAACGAATAGGAATGGAATGAAATGACGCAACCCCATAGAGCCAGGGCAAAGTTTCATTGTAATGATATTCCACATACCATTTTTCGTTGCCATCTTCGCAATCTCTTTAATCGAATCCCGGCAGTAATAAGATAGGTGAATATCATTGGATAAATATATTTTGCCCCCATTTTTTCGGATACGGAAATTCATTTCATTGTCTTGATTACGTACAAGTCTTTCGTCATAACCGCCATACTTTTTAAAAACTTCTCGCCGAAAGGCACCAAACGGTACGGTATCAACATAACCGCTTTCACCATTTGTTCTAAATTGAGAATTACCAACTCCAAATTTTGATGAAAGCATTTTAGCGATAGCCTTTCCTACAAAGCCATCCGCTTTGGTTTCAGCAACGCCGCCAACATTTTCGGCATCGGTGCTTTCCAGATAATAAATACACTTTGAAATATAGTCTGTTGCATAATCGGCATGAGCGTCAAGGCGGACAATATATTTGCCACAAGAAGCCGCAATACCGATATTCATTGCATATGGAACAATCCTATTGGGATTATTGAATACTTTGATAAGCTTTGGATATTTATCTTGATATTGTTTCAAAAGTTCTGCAGTTTGATCTTTCGAACAACCATCCACAAAAATCCATTCCATGTTTTTTATTGGATAGTCCTGTAACAACAAAGAGTCAACACACTTTTCAATACATTTTTCTTCATTGTACACAGGAATAACCACTGATACTATAATCTCACCTATCATGCTTCAATTTCCTCTTATTTTCGGATTGCTTCTTCATAATCCCCTTTATATTTCTTTCCGCATACGGCCAGCACCGTCATCACCATAATCCGAATATCCCTCCAAAAGCTGAACTGCTCTATTCCTTTAAGATTCCACTTCATCTTTCCGGGAAGGACGTCCTCCACATAAACCTTATCCGGATCCTTCGCCGCATCCAGCAGCGCTGATTCCCCAGAGTAAAAGATAGAGGTCAGGCTTGTAACGCCGGCGGGTAAAAGCAGGGTTGCCATCATCTCCGGCGTATAATGGGCTACGTATTTGGGAACCTCTGGCCGCGTGCCAACAAAGGTCATTGTGCCAAGGAATACGTCGATCAACTGTGCGATTTCATCTAGCCTTTTTTCACGTATCAGCCGTCCTATCCTTGTAATCCGGCTGTCGCCGTTGACGGTAACGAGCGTTCCCCGCTTGTCCGCATGGTTTACCATGGAACGGAACTTGTGAATACGAAAGGGTTTTCCATATTGCGTAACCCGTACCTGGCGGTAAAATACCGGGCCTTCGGAATCCAGCTTGATGGCGATAGCCAAAAGAGCGAAAATGGGTGAAAGCACAACCATCATGATTGCAGATACAATCACATCAAATAGGCGCTTCGCGATCAGGCTGGCTCTTTTTTTCTGCAAAATGTCATAATACCGGCGCACCTCCGCAATTCGCAGGCTATCGGGCAGTTCTTCCCACGGCTTTAAAAGCACGACGCATTCCCCTTATCTTGCGTACTGTTTTACAAGCTCGCTGTAGCTGGCAATTACATGCTCCACATCCTCGTCGCTTAACAGCGTGTGAAGCGGAAGGGTAATCTCGTTTTCATACAGGCGATAGGCGTTTGGATAATTCACAATATCAAAGCCCAGGTTTTTATAGGCTGTCATCATCGGCAGCGGCTTGTAATGAACGTTGCATGCAATCCCGTTTTCCGCCATCCGCGTTATTATTTCACGACGCTGCTCATCGTGGATGCCCGGAACGCGCGTGATGTAGAGATGGCCGGTGGACTGATGCTCCTTTGTAAAATGGGGAAGCACCTTTACTCCTAAAGGCTTCAAAGCGGCGTCATACCGTTGGATGATAGTCCTTCTTCTTGCAAGCAGATCCTGATACCGCTCAAGCTGCGCTAAGCCGAGCGCGGCCATTAAATCCGTCATGTTGCATTTATACCAGGGACCTATGATGTCATACTCCCAGGCGCCTAGCCGGTTCTTGGATAAGGCGTCCTTTGACTGTCCGTGCAACGAAAGCAGCTGAAGGTGTTGATAAATTTCTTCGTCGTCCACACCGGGAATGCTTCGCCATACCAGCGCTCCGCCTTCCGCTGTTGTCAGATTCTTTACCGCGTGGAAGGAGTAGGAGGTTATATCCGCAACCTCTCCGATCATCCGCCCCTTGTAACTGGCTCCAATCGCATGCGCTGCGTCTGCTAGAACAATTACGCGGCCAATTCCCTTTTGAATGGGGCCTTTAGGCTGAAAAAGAGCCTTTTTTCTTTCGACAATCTCAAAAATTCGGTCATAATCGCAGGGTACGCCCCCAAGATCAACGGGGATGATAACCTTGGTATTTTTATTGATTGCCTTTTCCAGCGCATCATAGTCCATCTCCACGCAGTCGCTTTGCGTATCGATAAGCACCGGTTTTGCGTTCACGTGACAAATGACAGACGCGGAAGCGGTGTAGGTATATGCGCAGGTTATGACCTCATCGCCAGGCCCGATATCGCAAATTCGCAATGCAAGCTCAAGCGCAGCCGTTGCGGAATTGAGGCAAACGCATTTGTTTGCGTGCACAAATGCCGCAATTTCCTTTTCAAAGCGCTTTGTGCGCGGCCCGGTGGTAATCCAGCCGGATCTCAACGCAGCGCTGACTTCTTCCACTTCCCGCTCGCTGATATCCGGCGGTGAAAACGCTATATGAAAATTTGTTCTATCCCCCATGGAATATCGACTCCTCTTTTCCCAATCAAAAAGAAGCGCCTGCGTTTTTTACAAACACAGTCGATCCCTAAAACGGCGCTATCCTCCCCGGTCGCCAGGGCCCCACGAGCAGGGCCAGCTTCTCCTCGATCCGCCAGGCCTCCTTGGGCTTGTCGCGCTCGATGAAAATCATGCTGCCTTTTGCATTATTGAGATTCTCGTACGGCTTTTCACCGGGCTGTAGCCGCGTTTTCGAGATGCCGATGTCCTTGCAGGGATGTCCGCCCCCACATCCACGCCGCTTCCGGCAATATAGGCATTGCTTCTCCCCCTGCCGTTGCCCTCCACCGTCACAAACGGCTTCATCCGGTACATCGGCTGCATATGCATGGGCTTCCAAATTGGCCGGCCCTCGGCATTTAGACTTTCAAGCGTTTCCAGTATCTCGGTTGGGCAGCTCTTACCGTGCTCTGGTCTATAAACTGCCAGCTGCTCATCACGTGCTTGAGGGCACATGGCGTCCTCGTCAATGAGCAGGCATGATAGCCAAAAATTCGGCTCCGAACAGTCCAGATAGGGATTCATCGATACCGGCAGGCCTTCCAAACCTTTTTTGTAACGTTCATAAATGGCCTTTTTCTGCGCAAGGTGTTCTTCCAGGTAAGGCCACTGGCCGCGTATCACACCCGCGATCACGTTGCTCATGCGGTAGTTGTAGCCAACTTCCTCATGCTGGTACCAGGGAGCGTTGTTGCGGCTTTGAGTGCTCCATTTCCGCGCCTTGTTGGCGGCCTCCAGATCATCTGTCAAAAGCATGCCGCCAGTCGAACCGGTAATAATTTTATTCCCGTTGTAGGAAATCGCATTATATTTGCCGAAGGTGCCGGTTTGCTGCCCTTTGTAGCTGGCGCCTAAGGATTCCGCCGCATCCTCAATGAGCACGGCTCCATGCTTTTGCGCAATCTCCTGAATGGCGTCTAATTTGGGGGGCGTGCCATAGAGATTGACGACTACAACGGCCTTGATATCGGGATAAAGCTCAAATGCCTTTTCAAGCGCCACAGGATCCATGTTCCAGGTTTCCCGTTCAGAATCGATGAAAATCTGCTCGCCGCCTTCATAAAGCACGGGATTGACACTGGCCGAGAACGTCATGTCCGAACATGCAACCTTAACGCCCGGCGCGATACCGGCTAGCTTCATACACAAATGGAGGGCCGCCGTACCCGTAGAGAGGGCCACGGCGTATTTGCAGCCAAGCTTTTCAGCGGCTATGCGCTCCACCTCTGTGATGTTCTGGCCAATCGTGGACATCCAGTTCAGCTCATATGCCTCGGTCATGTATGCTAACTCCTCGCCATGCATGGTGGGAGAAGAAAGCCAGACCTTTTTTTCGAACGGTTCTATGGTTTTTCTGACGAACATTTCTTTATCTGCTCCAATCCAATGATAGCCTCAAACATGGCCGGGTATGCGAAATGCCGCTGAATTCCTTTTCACGCGCTCCCCGCCAGCTGCATTTCCTCGGCCTGAACCGCCGTGGCGTTGACCTCGTCGGGGTCCTGGAAGGTGGACACCGCCTGCTTGAGCGCCGCCTTGACGGCGCTATCATCGCCGGTTGCCAGGGCCTCGCTGAGCAGAGCCAGCTTCTCCTCAATCCGCCAGGACTCCTTGGGCTTGTCGCGCTCGATGAAGATCATGCTGTTCTCCGTCTTGTCCAGTTCCTCGGACTTGATAAGCAGCTCCTCGTACAGCTTTTCACCGGGCCGCAGCCCCGTTTCCACGATGTCGATGTCCTTGTAGGGAACATAGCCGCTTAGACGGATCATGTTTTCGGCCAGCTCCAGTATTTTCACGGGCTTGCCCATGTCCAGCACAAATAGCTCGCCGTTTTTGGCCATCGCGCCGGATTGCAGCACCAACTGGCTGGCCTCGGGGATGGTCATAAAGTAGCGGATGATGCGCTTATCCGTGAGGGTGATGGGCCCCCCGTTCATAATCTGCCGCTTGAACAGCGGGATAACGGAGCCGTTGGAGCCCAGCACGTTGCCAAAGCGCGTGGCGCTGAAGGAGGTGCGGCTGCCGGTGCGGCTCTGCACGATCATCTCGCACATGCGCTTCGTCGCGCCCATTACGTTGGTGGGGTTAACCGCCTTGTCCGTGGAAATCATGATGAACTTGACCACGCCGTATTTCTCTGCGGTATTGACCATGTTCAGCGTGCCAAACACGTTGTTCTTCACGGCTTCGGCGCAGTTATGCTCCATCAGCGGCACATGCTTGTGCGCCGCCGCATGCAAAACAATCTCCGGGCGGTATTGCTCGAAGATGCGCTCAAGCTGCTGCCTGTCCTGCACGGAGGCAATTTCCACACGCATATCAAGCCGATCGCCATAGGCGATGCGCAGCTCCTGCTGGATGTCGTAGGCGCCGTTTTCATAGACGTCCAGCACAATCAGCCTGCGCGGGCTCATTTTGGCGATCTGCCGGCACAGCTCGCTGCCGATGGAGCCGCCGCCGCCGGAAATCAGCACCACCCGGTCGCGGTAAAACGCTTTGGTTTTCTCGTCCGCCAGGTGCACGCTCTGGCGAAACAGCAGTTCTTCAATATCGAATTCCCGAAGCTGCCGCTTGCCGTTATCCACAACCTGCGTGAGGGGATAATCGTATACCTTGAGCTTGCAGCCCGTTTCCCGGTAGCGGTCGTAGAGGGCCTTTTTGCGCTCGCCATCCATCTGCGGCAGCGCAAAAACGATCTCCTGCACGGGGAAGGCCGCCAGGCGCTCCAGCGTCGCGTCGGATTCGTGCAGCACCTCGATGCCCAGAATCTCGCGGCCTACCTTTTCCTTGTCGGTATCGATAAAGCAGCAGGGCTGATAGGCCGCCATGGGATTGTTAAGCAGCTCCTCGGCCAGCAGCACGCCCACGCGCCCCGCGCCTACGATGGCGATACGAATCTTGCGCGGATGCACGTTCATCAGCGGCTCGTTACCGCTTGCCAGCCGTTTGAAAAGCGCTGTGGCCGTGGGCTGACCGCTGCGCACGCTGTTGTCATATAAAAACTGGTATACGAAGCGCAGGGCCAAGCTGCATAGCAGATTCAGCGCCACAATAGCCAACGTGCGCATGAAGGTGATTTGCATATCGTTTGGCACCAGACGGGTGGCAAGCACGCACAACCAGCCCGCGGCAAAGTCCAGCAGCATCATACGCAGATAGGCCGCCGTGTTGGCAAAGCGCCAGATCTGGTGGTAAATGCCGCCCGTGCAGCGCAGCCCCATAACCGCGGCCAGGCCGATGCCAATTTGAAACAACGTGCCGCGCAAAGACAGCCTGCGTACTGAGCTTGGGGAGAAAATTAGCAGAAAGAAGTCCACAGCAAGCAGCGAAAGCACATCTATACCAATAAGCAGCCAGCTTCGCTTTGCAACGCGCTTGGGAGCCCCTTCTCCGCACAGAAGCGTTTTGAACGCCATTCCGGTTAAGCCTCCTACGCTGTCTTGAGCCGCCTGTCCGTTTCAAACAGGTAGCCCAGGAAAAGAAAGAACACAAAATTGAGAATGCTATAGGTATCCACAAACAGATAATGCTCCAGCAAGCCGGATAAAAACAGCGACAGCGGAACCAGCGCCAGCAGCTTCTCCGCGACCGGCAACGCCTTGCTTTTGAACCTGCGGGCCATGGCCTCAAGCATTCTTACGGTATACCAGATTGCTGCAAGCAAACCGGGCAGGCCCGTCAGCATCAGGGTTTGCAGATAGGAATTGTGCATGTGCGTAAACCGTTCATAGGTAGTGAACTTATTCACCGCCGGCATGATTTCCAGTTCGTCAAAGCCCTTGAGCAAAAGCTGAGGATAGGCCTGGATTACCTGGGGAATGGATTCGTAGAGATCCCGTCTTCCCGTAAGCGTGGCAAGGCTGGTGAAGAAGTTCCGCTCCGCCGAAACGTTCGGATCCTCGCCTGGTATCCGGTCGTTAATCCACCTCGTCAACGGGCCAAAGCCCACAATCACTGCCGCCGCCAGCACCACCGCGCCCACAAGCAGGATGATCCGCCTGCGCCTGCGGGAAAGCTTCAGCCGCGAAAGCAGAATCACCGCCGCAACCAGCAGCGTAAAGGCGAACACCACAAGGACTGTGCGCGAGGTTGTGAGCACAATTCCGGCAGTAAAAACGCCCATGCAAAGCAGCGCGGGCACAAGCAGCAACGGCTTCCAGTGCGCGCTGAGCAGGTACAGCGTCATGAAAAAGCCAGCCAGGCATATAAAGGCAGTGAAATAAGGGTGCTGGCTCAGAATCACCAGCCGCGACTCCTTCATGCCAAACTCGGTTTGGAAGAAGGGAATCCTAATCAGCCGGTTCAAAGGAATGGAGAGCAGCGCCAGCCCCACCAGGGCCGCGAACGTAAACGTAAGCACCAGCGCAAGCATGTCCAGCGCCTTGCGCTCCTTCGCGTCGCGCAGCATGCGGGCAAAGGGCAGGGCCAGGCCGTAGGTGGCGCATAGCGATACCAGCCTGTAGCGGTTGTAGCTAAATTGCAGATAATGGTCGCCGTTGAGCACGCGGGTAAACGCAAACCAGGCCACAAAGAATAGTCCAAGCGGGTAGAGCCTGTCTCCCCGGTAATCGCCCCGGTAAAGGCCGACGCCGATTAGCGCGTATACCAGCATCGCGCAGTAGTTTTCCATCACCGCGTGGCCGCGCTCGTATGTCATAAGGTCGCCAAGCATCACCAGCGCGACCAGCACAGCCGTAAGAATACGCGCGCGCCGCAGCCGGCTTTCGCCGGGCCCGGTTTCAACCTGTTGCATATGTGTATCCGTTTCCTTCTTGATACGTTATTCCGTTTCCCGCTCGGGCTCCTTCAGGCAATCGTAGGACAGCCAAAGGTACTTGGCCCCGCCCAGAATGTCCAGCTCGATGCGGGCAAGCTGCTTACGGCGGTCCATCTGAACCACCCTTCCGTGAAACGCCTTGAACAGGCCGTCCACAATCTCCACATGGTCGCCAAGCTTGATTGCCTTTAGCACGCCAATCAGGCCGCCGTGCAACCAGACCCAGTCCGCAAACTGCCTGTCCGCCCCGGAAAGAATGGCGCTGCCGTCCCGGTTTTCATACCGAAGCAGGCGAATCACGCTTTGTATGCCTGCAAGCGTGGATTGGGCTGCGGAATCCAGAGCCGGAGAATATACAAACACGTAGCCCGGCAGCAGCGGCGTATAGGCGTCCTCCCATTGCATGCCGTGCCGGAGGCGCTTGTGCTTGCGGGGATAGATGGCCCGGCCCAAGCCCTTGTCCTCAACGGCCCGCACAATCGCTTCCTCGTGCATGGTTAGGCAGAACAGGCATCGAACCTCGGCATAGTCCTCCATCCGCTACTCCTTCCCCGAAACAGGCATAGCTTCGCTCTCCGCCCTTTTGCAAGGCGGAAATCAGCACCGCTATGTCCATTCCTCCGCTGCCACCACGCAATGCACTGTGACTGGCTTGTTAGAACGGTTGTTATGCCCGAAGGCGCAAAGCATTCCTTTCCCCCGGCTGCCGGATTCATTTGCGGCAACGTATAAAATGTGGATGAATTTTCCTACGCACCCACATAGTCATTATAGCATGCCGCTATTGCTTCGTCAATAAACCAGGCGGTTTGACGGTCGCTATTACTGTAACAAAATCATAAAAAACATTTCCAGCAACGATAGAATTATCCATTAAAAAGATATCTGTACAGTTCGGGAAGGTACACCTCAACCGACGGACGGTTGGATTATTCCATAGGCATACCTCCTTTATTTCCAGAGGATACCATAGGAAGCGAGAAATGTCAACTCAAAAGGGTTAATCATTTCATACGAAAACGGCTAGTATAAAACCCATTAAACCAGAAACAGGGATGATGGCATGACGATTGGCGAGGCGGTTAAGAACAGACTGCTGGAATTGTGCGCCGAAAGGGGTATAACCATCAACCGCCTTGCGACGGTTAGCGGCGTTACGCAATCGACCCTCAATAACATCATCAGCGGGCGCAACCACTCCACAACGGTATCCACCCTCCAGAAGATTTGCGACGGATTGGAGATAACCATTACGGAGTTCTTTCAATCAGAGCTTTTTTCTACGCTTGAGCAGGAAGTAAAATAAAGAAAGCGCAGCCGTTAGCGCCGCGCCTCAGAATGCCGGTAAAGCCAAAAGATACGTACAGAGCCGCGCGCCAGCCCGTTTGGGCTGGCGCGTTGCTCGCCCGGGCGGCGCTGTGACGCAGGGATTTGGGGCTCCGCCCAGGGCACAACGCCCCTGCGCCCCGTTCCTTTTGTCTGGCTACAGCTGCGCCGCCCGGTACACCAGGTTGATAAACAGCCCGGCCACCCACAGGCCCATGAAAAGCCACTTGAGCGTGGTCGCGGCGCTGGCCGCCCTCACCGTGCCCGCAAGCCGCTTTTTGGGGTAGGCGGCCAGCGCGCGCAGCAGCAGCAGGTTCTCCAGCGCGTCCGCCGCGCCGCGCAGGCAGGCGAACGCGTACATGGCATAGCGCAGGGGCGCGAGTACGCCGGTGTTGTGCCCAACCGCCAGCATCGCCAGCCCAAACGAGGCGATGAACCCAAAATCCGTAAGCCAAAAGCGTTTGAGCAGGCTTCGCCCCTGTGCGCCCACTTTCTCAAAGGAGGAAAACGCCTGTTCAGGCGTATAACGGAACAGCATGTCCAGACACTGAAAATCCGCGTCCAGGGCGCGCAGGGCGGGCATGCCGCTTTTGGCGTACCACATGGCGTAGTAGCACGCGGCCGTGCCCAGCGCGCCCACGGCGGCTACCGCGGCCCACAGCCCGGCGCTCATTTCCCGCCCTCCAGGTTGACGCCCAGGCGGGTGCAGGGCACCCGCCCATTTAGCAGGTCGCCGATATGATAGCGCGCATGGCCGATGACCACATTGGTGCCGTGCTCCACCGCGCGCAGCGCAAAGGCCAGCTTGGCCCTGGCGCCGTTGGCGCCGCTGCGGCTTGCGCCGTTGCAATGCCCCATGAGCTCGGTCACCTTGGCGCGCACCTCGTCCAGGGTAGCGCCGTCGATCTGCTTTACCAGGGTGGAGGGGTCGTCGCGGTCAAGGTAGATACCGTCCGTGCTGGTGAGCAGAATCAGGTTTTGGGCTCCCACCAGCTGGGCCACCACCTCGGCGGTTTCGTCGTTATCCACGCATTCCACCACGTCCGCCCCTTTCGCGCGGCGGCTGGCAAGCTCCATCTTGCGCACCTCCTCGTCGCTTACGGGGTCGTTGTAATTGATGATGGGAATGACGCCTTGACGGGCCGCGCGCTGAAGCAGGCTCAGGATATGCTCGCGGCGGGGCGCGTCGTTAAAGTGCGTGTGCTCCACCAGCACCTGCCTAACGCCATATTCCGGGCGGATAAACTGCCGGTAGGCGTTCATAAGGATGGTTTGCCCCTGGGCGGCGTAATCCGCCTTGTCCTGCTCGGTCACACCGCCCAGCTCGTGGCCCGCGCGGTGCATGTAATCCAGACGGCCTATTTCCGCCGCGCCGCTGGTAACCAAAATCATGCCCGGGCGCAGGTCGCCGCCCAGCCTTTGAAAAATGTTGTAGTCAATGGCGTTGTCCTCCTTCTGGATCAGCGCCATGCTTCCGATCTTTACTACCAAATCCAGCTCTCCCATGGCTGTTTCCTCCTTATGGCCGCCTTAGTCCTCCGGCTGTGCGGTCAGCACGTTCATCCATGTTTTCTTTTGGAAATGCGGAATTCCTACCGCCATTTTAACCGCTTCCTCCAGGAAGGTGCAGGCATACACCCATTCCAGCGGCCACTTGAGCACGAGCGCCGCAATGCCGGTGCTGGTTACGCCAACCAGCCACAGCGTGCCCACGTCCAAAACAAGGCTGAACAGCGTATCGCCGCCGGAGCGCAGCACGCCCACCACGTTGATGGTGTTGAACGCGCGGAACCAGATGGTAAGGCCGCCCAGCAGCAGAATGAGCTCCGCCTTGTCGCGAACCTCCTGGGAAAGGCCGGAAAAGACGCCCACCAGCGGCCCGCGCACGCCAATCACGGCGGCGCCCAGCAGCGCGCCCGCCGCTGTGGCGCCCACCATAAGCCGCTTGGCGTACAAATACGCCTTCTCGCGCTCGCCCGCGCCCAGCGCCTTGCCCACGATGATGGCCGTGGCGTTCATCAGCGCGAAGATGGCCACCCACACTAGGTCGTTGATGGTATTGCAGACGCCCATGGTAGCAACCGCCGCGTCGCCCATGCGGCCATAGAACACGCTGTACATGGTGGTGCCCGTGGCCCACAGCCCCTCGTTAAAGATGACGGGCACCACGGTTTTGGCAAAGCGCTTCACAAATGCGCGGTCGCGGCAAAGCCATTCGGCGGGGCGCGCCCCGGCGGGCAGGCGCATGCCGTAGGCAAAGGCCATGTTCATCGCCATGGATACCGCCGCGCTGATAACCGTCGCCAGCGCCGCGCCCCGCACGCCCAGGGCCGGGCAGCCCAGCTTGCCGAAAATCAGGGCGTAATTGAGCACCGTGTTGGTTAAAATGCTCACAAAGCCGGACAGCATGGGCAGATAGGTTTTCTCCGCCGCCTTGATAGTAGCGGCGTACACGTTATCCACCGCCGTGAACAGGTAGCCGAAGGCCACGATGCGCAGATACTGCACAGCAAGCCCGTAGCTTTCGCCCTGGGGCAGAAACAGCGATATAAGCTGGCGCGGAAACAGCAGCGCCGCGCTCATAAACACCGCCGCCACAAGAACCACAAAGCCCATGGACAGGCCCATGGCATGGCGCATGCGCTTCACATCCCGCGCGCCCCAGTACTGGCTTAGGAAAATCGCCCCGCCGGTACAGGTGCCAAAGGTAAACAGGTTGAACATAAAGGTTACGCGGTTGGCCTGCGTTACGGCGGAATAGGCCGCGTCGCCCAGGCCGCTTACCATCAGGCCGTCCACAATATGCAGCGAGGCGGCCACCAGCTGCTGAATCACCATGGGCAGCGCCACGGAAAACACGTTGCGCGCAAAGGGCCTGTCCCAGGTAAGGCAGTCCTTCAAAAAGCGCAGCGCCCGGCCAGGCGCGCGCAAAAGCTTTTGCATCTTGAACCTCTTTCTAACGCCAAGGCGTCAGGGAATATAAAATTGGAAGAAGTAGGCGAACCCGTTTTCGCCGTAGAGCGTGTAATCCACATTGGGATCCACCTTTTCGCGCAGGTAGGATAGAAGCTGGTTGGGCGGCGGATCCACCACGCCGGTGGCGAACAGCACGTCCTCGCGCAGGAAGGTTTCCGCGTCAAAGTGAAGCAGGTCGATACCGTAGGCGGCAAATTGCTCCACCGATTCCGGCGAGCGCAGGTTCCAGCCGCCCCAGCAGCTCACGTTGTGGGGGATTCCCTCGCTTACGTCGGGGAACAGATCGCGGCTGGTGAGCAGCGTAAGATCGTGAATGATGAACATTTCCTCGTCGGAAAGGGCATATTCCATCAGGTCGCGGTTGGCGTCGCCAAACTCGGCGGCGGCCTCGTCGTCGCGCAGCAGATGGGGCAGCTCCGCGCACAGGGAAAAGCCGCAGAATACCGCAAGCACGCACACAAGCGCCGCAAACGCGCGCTTTCCCGCCCGCTCGCGGCAGCCGCACGCGCGCAGAAATACGGCCAGCAGCAGCATTTCCGCGGGCAAAAGCAGCAAAAACGCGGCGCGCAGGGGCAAGCGGCCCAAAACCATGGCAAGGTACAGGGCCATCAGGACCGCCGCCGCCAGGGTAAGCCCCGCCGCGCCCAGCAGCCAGCCGCGCTGGCCCCGGCCCGCCAGCGCCGCGGCCAGCAGGCTTATGAGCGCCAGCGCGGCGGCGGCAAACAGGGCGGTATGCTCGGGCTGGCTGCCCTTCCAAAGGGCGTTTACAACGCCGGACGCACGGTTCAAAAGCCCCGGCAGGCTGTTATCCCGCTCCTTCAGGGCGTAGCCGGTAAGGGTGCGCAGGGCTTCTGTGGAAACGCTCTCGTCCAGGAAGAACCACTGCGAGCTCACCAGCGAGGCCGTGTTGGGGCTCCAGCCCACCGCGTCCAGCGCTTCCCCGGGCAGGTTGTCAATGCCGTACTGATCCAACAGGAGGGTTCGTACCTCCTGCCAGGCTAGGTAGTCCGCGTCGCCGCATTGCGCCGTTTCGGCCGCGCGCCAGCCAAGCATGCCACCCAGCGCCACCGCGGCTACGAGCAGGGAAACCAGCATGGGCCTGGCGGCGCGCTTCGCGGCTCTGCCAAGGCCGTATTCCATACAGAACACAAACAAAAACGCAACCCCGCAAAACGCAAGGACGGGCGCGAGCGCGTCCTGCCGGAGGGCGTAGGCCAGCACGGCAAGCAGCGTGGCAAGCAGCATGCCGCGAACCACGGCGGCGGGCTTGTCATGCTCCAGGCTCATGATCTGCATGGCCGCCGCCGCGCCAAGGATGGCCGCCGTTTGCGTAAAGGTGACGCGCACGCAGTAGGGGAACACAAACAAAAGCCAGCCGATCAGCGCCAGCAGCGAGCCGCCCGCCAGCCCCGCCCCCGTTTTGAGGGCGCATTGAATCACGCTTTTTTGAAGCACCACGCAGCCCAAAAACAGCAGCCCCACCTGAAACACGGAAAACCACGCGACCGTGGGGAACCGCAGGGCAAGCCAGTGGATGGGCCGCGCCAGCAGCCCGTGGACGAAGATGTGAAAGCTGGCGGGCGTGCCGGTTTCAAAGCCCATAAAGCTGCGCATGATGGCAACGTCGTCGTTTTGAGAATAGCGCCAGTCAAAAAACAGCGCGATCAGGGCGAACAGGGCCGCGCTCATGCCCAGGCCAATCAGCCAGGCCAGGCGGCGGTTGCGTGCGTGCATGGCGGCATGCCTCCTTATGGAACATAGAATTGGAAGAAGTAAGCGTAGCCGTTTTCCCCATAAATCATGTAATCCACGCCGGGATCCACCTTCTCGCGCAGATAGGCCAAAAGCTGGTTGGGCGGCGGATCCACCACGGCGGAGGCAAACAGCACATCCTCGCGCAAAAAGACGGCGGGGTCAAAATGCAGCAGGTCAATTCCATGATTGGCGAACTGCTCGACGCTGCAGGCCGAGCGCAGCTCCCAGCCGCCCCAAAAGCTCACGTTGTGCGGCAGGCCCTCGCTCGTGTCAGGGAAAAGGTTTCTGTCCCCCGACAGGGTGAGATCATGAATGATGAACATATCCTCGTCGCTCAGAGCGTAGCTGAGCATATCCGTCACCCCGTCGGCCCGCTCCCCGGCCAAATCCGCCGCAAAGCGCGGCACGGCGGTAACAAGATACCAGCCGCATAGCCCCAGCTGGATGGCCAGCGCCGCGCACCCAAGCCTTCCCGCCGAGCGGCCCTCCAGGCACGCGGGCAGCAGGGCCGTGAGGGCCGCCGCGAGGGGCAAAAGCGCCTGTAGCGCCGCGCGCAACGGAAGCCTGCCCTTCATAACGGCCAAATAGACAAGCATCGCCGCCGCCAGCAGCGCCATGCCCGCAACCGCGAACACAAGCCATCCGCGTCGCCCGCGCCCCAGGAGCGCTATGCCCGCCGAACAGGCCGCAAGCAACGATACAAGCGTCCAAAGCTGGGGCAGAAGGTCGGGATTGTCCCCGGGGAACCGCCTGAGCACCTCCGCGCCGTTTTGAAGCCACGCTTCCATGGAGGCCATGGGCGTGGTTTCCATATAGCGGTTAAGCTGTTCAAACGCCTCGGTGGAAACGCTCTCATCCAGGAAGAACCACTGAGAGCCTACCAGGGCGGCGGTGTTGGGGCTCCAGCCCACCTTGTCAAATTCCTCCTGCGGGATATGGGAAAAGCCGTACCTGTCCATCAGGGGCTCCGTCACGGCCTGCCAGGCCAGGTAGCCCTGCGCGTTGTTGGCTCGTATCTCCATTTCGCGCCAACCGGCCAGCCCGCCAAGCACGACGGCAATCGCCGCGAGGGAAATCAGCATGGGGCGGACGGAGCGCTTTTTGCTCCTGCCAAGCCCGTAGTACCTTCCGTACACATAGGCAAACGCCAGCCCGCAGAAGCCCAGTACCGGCAGAAGCGCCACCTGCCTGAGCGCATATGCCAGGGCGGCAAGCGCCAAAGCCCCCAGCATGCCGCGAATCACTTCGCCTTGCCCGGCGTTTTCGTAATCGACGCACAAAATCTGCGCGACGGCCGCCGCGCCCAAAAGCGCCGCGGTTTGCGTGAAGGTAACGCGCACGACCCACGGCAACACAAAGGCTGCGGCAAACGCGAGCGCCGCCGCAGCGCCCGCCCATAAAGGCCGGCGGTACTTGAGAAAGCATTGCAGAATCGCCTTCAGGCACACGCTTCCCGCGCAAAACAGCAGCGCCAGCTGCAACCAGCTATACCACGCCGTGCCCGGCCAGAGGCGGCTAAGCGCGTAGAGCGGCCATGCCAGCAGGCCGTGCAGGTAGATGTGGAAATGGACGGGCGCGCCCGTTTGATATCCCATAAAGGGACGCATGACACCCGCGTCGTCATTGATTGCATATTGAGGGCCCAGCCACAGAAAGGCAACGGCGAAAACCGCCGCCATCATGCCCAGGGCAACGGGCCAGCAAAGAATACGCCTGCGCCTCACGCCGCCTTCCTCCCGTCCTCGTTTTCCTTTTGCCCGTCGGCAATTTCAATCAGATAGGGAGGGCGGCGGCGCGAAGCGTCAAACGTGCGCCACAAATATGCGCCCAAAAGCCCCAGGGTGAGCATGATTACGCCAAAGCTTAACAACTGGAAGATGAACATCATGGTCCAGCCGGTCACGTTGATGCGGCCTGTGAGCTTGCTTACCAGCGCGTCCAGCGCCCACAGGAGCGATATCACCACCGAAACCGCGCCCAGCCCCGTTACGATGGAAATGGGCAGCGTGGAAAAGCTGAACAGCGTGTCGGCCACCAGGCGGATTTTCTTTTTCAGGGTCCAGCGGCTTTTGCCGATTTTGCGTTCCCGGCGCACATAGGTGACCACGCCCGTTTTGAAGCCGCTCCACAAAAGCTGGCCGTTCAGGGCGCTGTTGGGCTCGTCCATGCGCCTGAGCACCTCGATCACCTTGCGATCCGCCAAAAATACGTCGAAGCCCTTTTTGGGCATGTTGGGCAGGGCGAATTTGCGGGTCATGGCGTAATACGCGTCGGCAAAAAACTCCTGCGCCCTGCCTTCCTCGCGGCCCTCGCGCACGGCGAGCACCACGTTGTTGCCGCTCTGCCAGCTTTTGTACATATCCAGAATCATCTCGGTGGGCTCCTGCAAATCGGCGGCCTTTACCACGGCGCAGTCGCCGGTGGCGTTGTTGAGCCCGCACAGAACCGCCGCGTCGCTGCCAAAGTTGCGCGACAGCTTAAACAGGCGGATGCGGCTGTCGCGCCTGGCCAGATCCCGCATCACGGCGTAGCTGTTATCGCCGCTGCCGTCGTCCACAAGGAGGAGCTCCACTTCAAATTCGGCCCGATCCAGGATTTTTTCCTTGAGATCGTCATAAAGCGGTGGCAGGTTTTCGGCGTTATAATATACGGGAATCACGATGCTAAGCTTGGGCATTGGCCGTAACCTCCCTGACGAACGCGTCGTAATCGCGGATGTATTCCCGCGCGTCATAGGGCTCGTTGGAGAGCACCAGGAGCACGGAATCCGGGGAAAAATCGTACATATCCTTCCAGATCATCCTGGGCAGGTACAGCCCCGTGTGCGGCCTGTTGATGGAAAACACCGCCTCGTTGCCAAAGCCGTCGCGCACGCGCA
>JALEIQ010000279.1 GCA_022769795.1 Clostridiales bacterium | reverse complement strand
AAATAACCATCAAGCGACGCAACACAAATAGCACGGGCTGAATTCGCACGCGCACATCATGGTCATTCGCATGGCACAGCGGTTCGTCACGTGGAATTCCTCCCTTCGCTAAGGTTGCTTCCCTGATAATGGTGGTATCTTATCACAGCACCGGGAACTTGTCAACACATAAAATCGACGATTGGGCACAAATACAAACGAAAAACAATCATTCGTCTAGCTTTGTACGGCTTTTTCCTTCTTTTATCTCGATATGTCTGCGCAAAAGCAGATTGATATATTGCGAGAAGGAGCGGTCGCTTTCCTCTGCAAGAAGCTTGGTCTTTTCAATGATATCCTCGTCAAGCGTAATGCTGACCTTTTTCTTTAATGGGCGCATATATTTCACCTCATGAAAATCATATTACATAATCGCGTAAAATATTGCTTTATCGCCTTAAAGGGGATAAAGTAGTATTGAGGTGAAAAGCATGGAAATATTCGATATTTTAAAAAGATACTATCCGGAGATGCGATTCTACTACGATTCCTTGCTGCCCGAGGACGAGGACCTCTTTATTTGCCGATGCCAACAGGAATTGATGGAACAGGCCATGTACGACTACGTGGAAAACCTATGCCTGGAGCCCGAATCCGAGCTGAACGACTATTTTATACGCACGGACGCGGCGATAGCGTTCGATACGATTGACCTGTTTTTGAAGCTGTTTTACTTTGTACGCGAAACGGAAGGCCCGCTTAACCAGCCCGTTTAATGTAGCGCGGCCCGCCATACGCGGAGCCGCTTCGCTTTTTTGAGGTGAAAAGTATGGAATTACTCGACATTTTCAAAGAACTTTATCCGGCCATGAAGGTGCATTATGACCGCTTGCAGCTTGATAACGACGATTACTTCGTTGCCATGCATTATAGCGAGATTGTAAGCCAGTATATGCAGCAATATATCGAAAAGCTGTGTCGCGAGCCCGGCACAGCGCTTTGTGCATTTATCAAACGTATAGGAAAGGATCAGGGCAACGCAGCCGCCGCCCTGATCCTGCAATTGTTCTTTTTTGTTTCCAGATGCGGGGAAGAAAGTTAACCGTGCAAATACCTCTCCTGCTCCTCGGTAAGGGTATCGATGCTTACGCCAAGCGCGGTCAGCTTGCGCAGGGCTACTTCGCTATCGATATCGCGGGGCACGGAGTAAAGGCCGGGCTTGAGCTCGCGACCATCCCGGGCCATGCGCAGCACGCACATCGCCTGCAAGGCAAAGCTCATATCCATAATCTCCACCGGGTGACCGTCGCCCGCAGCCAGGTTCACCAGGCGGCCCTCAGCCAGCAGGTAGACGGTTTTGCCGTTTTCCAGGACATAACCCTCGATATTCTTGCGGGCTTCAAAGCGCTCCTTTGCCATGGCGCGCAGTCCGGCCACATCCACCTCCACGTCAAAGTGCCCGGCGTTGCACATCATGGCCCCGTCCTTCATGGAAAGCATATGCCTGGGGGTGATTACGCCCTTGCACCCGGTAACCGTCACAAAGATGTCGCCCAGCTTGGCGGCCTCGTCCATGGGCATAACGGTAAAGCCGTCCATTACGGCCTCGATGGCGCATACGGGGTTCACCTCGGTTACAATCACCTTCGCGCCCAGGCCCTTGGCGCGCATGCCCACGCCCTTGCCGCACCAGCCGTAGCCCGCCACAACCACGGTGGAACCGGCCACGTTGAGATTGGTGGTGCGTATGATGCCGTCCCAAACGCTTTGGCCGGTGCCGTAGCGGTTATCAAACAGATGCTTGCAATCTGCGTCGTTGATATTGAACATGGGGAAGTTCAGCTTGCCCGTCGCCGCGCGGCTGCGCAGGCGAACAATGCCGGTGGTGGTTTCCTCACAGCCGCCGCGCAGGTTCTCGGCCCACTCCGGGTGCTCCTCATGCAGAATGTGCACCATGTCGCCGCCGTCGTCGATAATCACATCCGGCTTGATGCTCAGGGCGCGGCACAGGTAGTCGTGGTATTCCTCATTCGTGCAGGCGTGCGTGGCATACACGGTTACGCCGCTTTCGCTCAGGGCGGCGCATACGTCATCCTGCGTGGAAAGGGGATTGCTGCCGGTGGCGTACACGGTGGCCCCGCCCTCGTTAAGCACCTGCGCCAGATAGGCCGTTTTGGCCTCCAGGTGCACGGATATTACCACTTTGAGCCCTTGCAGGGGCTTGTCACGGCGCATATCCTCGGCGATGCTGTTAAGCACCGCCATATGCCTGCGTGCCCATTCGATTTTCTGCCGCCCCTGCGGCGCGAGCGCTGCGTCCCGGATGATGGATGCCATGACATTCACCTCACGAAAATTTGGTAGATGGGGAAGTAGAGAAACGGGATCAGAATAGCGGGTAAAAGGTTGGCGACCTTGATATCCTTATCCAAAAGCATGTTGATGCCAATGCCCATAATCAGCAGGCCGCCCACAGCGCTCATTTCGGTAACCACCGCGTCGCTGAGCAACGGGGCAATGGCGCCGCCAAGCAACGCGATTGCGCCTTGATAAACCACCACGGGCACGGCGGAAAGCATTACGCCAATGCCAAGCGAGCTGGAAAAGATGACGGCGGTTACGCCGTCCAGCGCGGCTTTGGCAATCAGCGTGGAGTGATCGCCGCGAATGCCGCTGTCCAACGCGCCCACAACGGCCATAGCGCCCACGCAATAGACCAAGCTGGCCGTTACAAAGCCCTTGGCAAAGGCGTTTCCTTCATCCTGGTTGCGGCTAAGCTTGCTTTGCGCCCATGCGCCAAGGCGGTTCATCTTTGCGTCAATATCAATCAGAGCGCCCACAACCCCGCCAATCACCATGGAAAGGATCACCAGCAGTGTGTTCTGGGTTTTGATCGCGCCCGTCACGCCAATCAAAATCACGCTCAGGCCAATGCCCTGCATCACCGTTTTGGAAATGTTCTCCTTCATGCCGCGGCGCAAAAGCAGCCCCAGCGACGAGCCCAGCACAATGGCCAGGCAGTTGATGAGTGTGCCGATCATACCGGCGTTCCTCCTTGCAATGGAAAAGAAGCCGCCGCATGAAAAACGGCAGCTTCTTTTTAAGCGTCAGTTGTGCAGGTTACTGCGCGGCCGCCGCAGTTTCCACGGGGTAAACGCTTACCTGCTTCTTGTCGCGGCCCTTGCGCTCAAAACGCACAATGCCGTCCACCTTGGCAAACAGGGTATCGTCCTTGCCAATGCCCACGTTCAGGCCGGGATGGATATGCGTGCCGCGCTGGCGCACAAGAATATTGCCGGCAAGAGAGAACTGGCCGTCCGCGCGCTTGGGCCCAAGGCGCTTGCTCTCGCTGTCACGGCCGTTACGGGTGGAGCCCATACCTTTTTTATGGGCGAAAAATTGAAGATTCAGCTTCAACATGATGATGATCCTCCCATCATATGATTTGTAAGTACCTGGGATACTGCGCCGCCACATCCTGAAAGCCGGTGAGCGCCGTGCGCAGAATGACGCGCGCGTCGTGCGACTGAGCGGTGGAGAGCCCTTCGGGCAGCTCCACCCAGATTACGGCAGGCTTTTGGCTTTGCCGTACCACCGGGATGATACCGGCGACGCTTTCCAAAGCATTGGCACAGGTGGTAATGAGCACGCTTGCCGCCGCGCATACAATATCGCTGCCGCTGCTGGCGTAGCCCGCATGGCCGCTTACCCGCAAGCCGCGAACGCCCTGCTCATCCCGCCTTACTTCCACGGTAGTCATCAGCCGATGGACGTGATTTCCACCTTGGTGTACGCCTGACGGTGACCCGCCTTGCGATGATAATTCTTCTTGCTCTTGTACTTGAAGATGATAATCTTCTCGCCCTTTACCTGAGCCAGAACCTTGCCTTCCACCTTGGCGCCGGCCAGCGTGGGCGTGCCGATTTCAACACTGTCCTCAGAGCCGAGCATCAACACATCGAAGCTAACCTTGCTGTCAACTTCCTGATCCAGCTTTTCCACATAGATAACGTCACCCTGGGATACGCGGTATTGCTTGCCACCGGATACGATTACTGCGTACATGGCAAAGCACCTCCTAAACAATCTCGCCAAGCGCATAGGTGGCGCGTTTGGGCGCACTTGAAAACCCCGCTTGAGCGGCTTACCGAATTAAATTACCATAAAACGCGCCGCATGTCAAGCGTTTTCAGGATATTTGGGCCAACTTCCGCCATAAAACGCGCCTTATTCAATGGGAATTTCCGCCGCCTGCGCGATGGAGTATACATACCCCCGGAAGGACTTCGAAAAACCCTCGGAAACCTGCTTTTGGAAGGCGCTGTTTTCACCCGCAAGGCTGTTCAGCATTGATTCGCGCAGCTTTTGACGGGTGCTGTCCGCACGGAGGCGTTTTTCAATATTTACGCGGCGCAGAAGCGGGGGAATCTTTGCCTTCAGCAGCGCGTGGGACACCGCGCCCCAGCCCAGCAGCGAGGCGATAATCCCGATGACCGCGCCCGTCAAAAAGCCAAGCGGCCCGGCTGCCACCAGCGCGATGCCCTCGCCGCCGCATAAAAGGCCGGTCAGTACGCTTAGAATGACGACCAGCAGAGCGCCTACCAGGTTCAGCCCCACAAAGCCCGCCGCGTCCACGCTTACGTTTCCAGCGCCGGTAGCGGTAAGGTTGAGCCGCATTTGCTTGCGGGGCACATCGTAACGGTCGCAGATGGGGTCAACCATGCTTTGCAGCCGGTCCGTCAGACCGGCGATCCAGGCGCGGATGACGGGGGCAAGGGCTTCCTCGGCCAGGGGAGAGGCGAGCACGCGCTCCGCTCGCCGGGCGATTTGGTCGTTCATCTCCTGTAGGGTGGCGATGTCGCCGTTTTTCCATTGCTGCGAAATGGGGATTGCGGCTTCCTCCAGCAGCAGGGTAACAAGGCTGTCCGCGACGGCTGGCAGCAGGGAGGGCATGGCCTCGTGCACGATGGCGCTCACGCGCTCGTCCGTGATTTCAGTGCGGATGGCCTCGCTGAAGGCGCGCAGGTTTTCATCAATCCAGCCTGCGTAGGCCAGGCCCTTTGCGATGGAAAATTCGGGCTCCGGGCAGCTAATCACGATGGCCGTTTCAAAAATCTCGCTGCACAGCTCGCGGAAGAAGGGCATGCGGGATGCGCCGCCCGTAAGCAGCAGCAGGCGGGGCGGCCTGTCGGCAGTGACGCGCGCGGCGTTTTCCAAAGCCTCGCGCACGGCTCCGGCGAAGGTGCGGCCATCCAGCTCTTGCAGGGGCTCGTCCACCAGGTGGGAGGCTTCCTCGTTATCCAGCTGCAAATCCAGCTTTTGCACTCCGTCGTAGCAGACGCGAACCTGTTTTTTGACCACGGGGGCCGCCTCGTCCACAAGGCGGGTGAAGTATTCCTCCTTCACCCGGCGCGCCTCGATTTCGCAATAGCTGTACCAGCTGCGGCATTCGCTGAATACCGCGCGTATGGCGGCGCGCTCGCGGCAGCGCTCCACGGCGCGGCGTAGAAGCGCGGCGTCCAGAATGCCGCCGCCAAGGGACGTATCGCCAAAGGTGCCCACGCCGGTTTCCCGCCCATCCACGATGTAGGCAAAATCCAGCGTGGAGCTGCCGATATCCACAACCAGGGCGCTTTCGTTAAGAACGTCCACATCCATGGCGATGGTACGGGCGTATTTGGCGTACAGGAACGCCGCCCGGGATTCCGAAATCACCTGCGGCGCGGATATGCCCGCGCGAACGAGCAAATCGCGGTAACGGGCGCGGCAGGCGGCGTTCCAACCGGCCGGACAGCCTACTACAAAGCGGTCGTCCGCGGCAAGCCGTCCGCCGTCCCGAAGGTCGTTCAGCACGCCGCGCACAAAGCGCACCACGTCCTCATAGCAGGCGGGGTCGGTTGTGAAGCGGCTTTTGAAACGCACGCTCAGCCCCTCGGCAAGCGCGTCGGTATAGGCGGATTCGCCAATGAGAATTTCGCCGTTTCGCATGCCTACGGCGCTAAGCAGGCTGCGCGCGCCGCAAACGGGCAGAATGATGGGCTCGATTCCTGAGCCCTGCTCAAATGCGGCGACGGCGCTTTCGCCGTCGCCCATATCAAAGCCGATGTATCTCATGGACATAAACTCCTTGCGCTTATGCGGCGGTGATGCGCACGGCGGCGGTTCCGCGCCTCAGCAGCCTGTGATCCTGAACGGAGAGAATCGCGGGGCTTAACGTGCGCGTTTCGGACTTGCTGGGCAGGGCGTTGAACAGCCGCTGATTCTCGCTGGAATAATCCAGCGCGCATAGCCCGAGGCTTGAAAGCAGGCTGCGCGCCGCGTCCAGGGCGGGGCCTGCGGAAGCGCCGTCAAGATCATAGAGGGATTCCATCAGACCGGCGGCGCGGGCCAGGGCGGGGGTATCCGCCAGATCGCTGCCGCCACGAAGCTGCTCGTTTAAATAGGCCAGATCGTTGAGCGAGCGGTCAACCGCGCGCACTTGTCCATCCAGGATGGAAAACAGGCGATCCAGATCGGGCTTGAGCGTTACGCGCGCCTCATCCTGCGGAATGGCGGCAGGAGCTTTTTTTCGTGCGGCAAGCAGGGCCGCCGCGCCGGTTATGAGGGCGGCAAGGGCAGCAAGCCATACAATCGCGTCGCCTTTCAGATAGCCATAGACGCACAGGGCAATCAGCGCCACGGTTGCGATGGCTTCCAGCGTCCGGCTGCCGCGGGCGGGTTTTGGGGCGGCAGCCTTTTGAGGAACCCAAACCTGGGTAGCTATATTGGCCTCTAACAGCCCGACGCAGTTTTTGAGGGCGCTCATAAGCACGCCCGCCTGCTGGCGCAGCACATCGTCCGTGAGCTCCGCCAGCGCGTTTTGCTCCGTTTGCAGCAGGGCGTGGCGTATCTGATAGACAATCCCCGCCATATCGGACTGCGCTTCCAACGCCGTCCGCAGGGACGCCCGCTGCGCCTGCCAATGATCGTATACGCTCATGTGAAATGCCTCAAGTTGTGGTTTTCTTTTTGCTGGAGGAGGATTTGACGCGGCTGGATGTTTTTGCCGCCGTCTTGGCCTTAGAGGTCGATTTCGTCGCCGTTTTAGCCTTGGGGGCGGTTTTCGTCGTAGCTTTCGTCGCGGCTTTTGTTGGCTTTGCGGCTGATTTCTTTACGACCTTTTTCCCGGACGAGGAGGACTTCTCCTTGCCGGTTTTTTTCGCGGTGGAAGTGGCCTGCGCGTTGCTCAGGTTCAGGCCGGTTACATCCTGCACAACGTCGCCAAGCCCCTCCAAAAAGCTGCCACCGTTTTGCAGAACGCCTTCCAGCAGATCGCCCTGCTCACCGCTATGCGAGCCGCCCAGAAGGCTATCCAATACGCCGCCGAGCATATCGCTGCCAGCGTCGCCCAACATATCCATCAGACCGTCTAAAACACCTTTCTTCTTTGCCATGATCGTACCTCCCGGCCATCTTTCGAATATAAAGAACGTCAAAGCCGTTAAAGTCTTTTAAGCTCCAATAGCTCGGCTGGGGTGAGCTCCCGCCACATGCCGCGCGGCAGCTCGCCCAGCTTCAGTGGGCCAAAGCGGATGCGCCGCAAAAGCACCACCTGGTGGCCGATTTGCTCCACCATTTTACGCACCTGGCGGTTGCGCCCCTCATGAATGGTAACCAACATATCCGTATACAGGGGCTTCACGTTCAGCAGCTTAACCTTGGCACGCGCTGTGCGCCGCCCGTCCACAATCACGCCGTTTTCCAGCCTGCGGGCTTCTTCCGCCGTGACCTGATTGCTCACGCGAGCAAGGTAGACCTTTTCCACCTCGCGGGAGGGGTGCAGCATGCGCTCAGTAAGATCGCCGTCGTTGGTTAAAAGCAGCAGGCCCTCGCTATCGTAATCCAGGCGGCCTACCGGGTAGAGCCTGACGGGAAAAACGCGGAACTTGTCCAGCACGGTCGCGCGGCCCTCCGGGTCGCTGGCTGTGCTCACCTCGCCCGCAGGCTTGTGGTACATGATATAGCGTTTTTCCGGTTCGGGGGTGACCAGTTTGCCATCCACTCGAATATCCTGGCCTATTTCCACCTGCACGCCCATTTCCGTGACGGCGCGGCCGTCCACGCTCACATGGCCGTCCGCAATCAGGGCTTCAGCCGCCCGTCGGGAAGCCACGCCGCAGGATGCTAAATACTTTTGTAAACGCATAATTCCTCCTACGCGGAAAAACAGCCTTCCACGCCCTGATAGCATAGCAGAAAGCGCCGGGATTGGCAAGCGGAAGGACGAAATGCGGGGGAAAAGGGATAAAAAACATTGTGAAAGAAATTTTGGTATGGGGGGTTGACTTTTGATGGTTTCGATGATATGATATCACACGTGGTTTGAACAAACCCGGCGTGCCTCTCCCGATTGGGAAGGATCATGTCCCTTGCGGGCGTGGCGGAATGGCAGACGCGCCAGACTTAGGATCTGGTGCCCTAGTGGCGTATGGGTTCAAGTCCCTTCGCCCGCACCACTTACCTGGTTAAAAGAATGGAACGTAGCATGCGGTAGTAGCTCAGTGGTAGAGTGCCACCTTGCCAAGGTGGATGTCGCGAGTTCGAATCTCGTCTACCGCTCCATTTTTTTGTTCAGATCGCTTTGTGCGGGTGTAGCTCAATGGTAGAGCCCCAGCCTTCCAAGCTGGTTACGTGGGTTCGATTCCCATCACCCGCTCCATATAACCGGGTGCCGATTTTGATACGATGCGTATCTTGATTGGCGCCCGGTTTTTCGTTATTATGAAATAAACCTCCGGCGAGGCTGGAGGTTCATTCCTTTTCCTCTTTATGAATTGGGATCATCACCATCTCGATAGGGCACCACGGCGGAAGGAACCTGCCCCGCTGCGGCGGCGGTGTGAATCTCCTGGTCGTCAAAGAAGATATGCGCTCCAAAAGCGGAAAGTACATCGGTTTTGGGCGCGCCACCCAAAAAGAAGGCCTCGTCAACCCGTACATTCCAGTTGCGCAATGTTTTTATGGCGCGCTCATGCGCGGGCGCGTCCCGTGCTGTAACCAGCGCCGTGCGGATGGGAGATTCCGAGGTGGATTTGAATTGCACCTGCAGGTTGGATAGCGTCATGAGAAAATTTGCAAACGGCCCGCGCTGAAGCGGCTCGTTTGCATGATCCTTCTCGTGGTCGTTAAAAGCCTGTAGGCCAAGCTTCTGAAAAACACGCTCGGCTTCGGCGGAAAAAAGAACGGCGTCCCCATCAAAAGCGATGCGGATTTGGTCAAGCTTATCGTTCGTTGAGGTTGTGCCGGTTATAATCCTGCCCGCCGCAATGCCATTGTTGATGGCCTGCTTTACATCTGTGGAATTGGCGGAAAGAAAAAGATCGGTCTTGAACGCCTTGAGATAGGGCGCTATTTCCGCTCCGCCTGTAAGCGCCGCACGCGTAATATCCAGGTTGTACGCCTGAATGGACTGGAAGATGCGCAGGGAGGTATCCGGACTGTTGCGCGACATGACGATAACTTCGACGATCTTTTTTTTTCCAGGCTGATTCAGACGGAGAAAGGCCTCCACCAGCGGAAAAGCCGAGCCCTTGGATAAGATGTCGTTTTCGTGTTCCTTCTGGTATGAAATATAGGCTTCCAGTCCCTGTTCTTCAAAAAGCTTGTTTTCCTCCTCCAAATTGAAAAGGGCCCTTGAAGAAATACCTATGACCAAAGGTTCTGTAAGATCGTAAGGCATACGCTCGCCATCCTTCGCAATGCATAAATGGATTGATCCAGCCTCTACTGTTATTATACAATGCGTGTCAACAATGATCGGGCCCGGTTCGTCAATAAGCAATCCGAACCGGCGGAGAGTGCCGTTGGCCGCAACAGGCCGGGGAATGGGGGAGAGCCCCTTGCCGGTTCGGATTGAATAGAGGAAAGCAGCCATCATGGAAACACAGGCTTCAGCCTGCTATTCAAATAGCTGATCCATGGAAACGCCATCGGCACTGGGCATTTGCAGGGCCAGGGTTTTTAAAATGGTGGGGGCTTCATCAATCAGGCGGCCTTGGGAGATTTCAATATTCCTTTTGATGCCGGGACCTTTCATAATAAAGGGCGGTTTATCGCCCTTGCAGGGAAGATGGCCGTGATTTGAAACGCTAGGCTTATACTCGTGAAAATCATTGATGGCGGTTACATACGACTTAGACGCTACATCCTTGCTGAAGCATACCTTATCGCCTGCTTCCAAAACAAAGGAGAAATCGCCCTCCAGGTGATAGAGCCGTTTTGCTTCTTCGCGGGTAAATACAGATTCAATCATGTCCGGATATTCCGCTTTGATGGACAGAAGCTCCTGATAAACCGCCTTTTCATCCGCGTCGGGCGCAAGATGGATGTGCGCGCTAAGCGAGCAGCTCTGGGAATAAGCGCGCCAGCCTGTGATTACGCCGTCCTTCACATCAATCAAGCCGCGGTCGCGCAATACGGTGTTGATGTGGAACATGCGTTCCAGCTCAAGTTGGCCGTGATCGCCCAAAACGATAAACACGGTATCCTCAAAAGCATTGCGCTTATCCAGCGCATCCAGCACACGGCCCACCTGCTTGTCCACAAAGGCAAATGCATGGCTTAGCTCTCCGTGCACGCCCACCGCGTGACGCTGATGATCCACATAGGAAAAATGAATGAGCATCAGATCCGGCTGCTCGATCTGAAGAATGTCGCAGGCGCACTGAGCGGCAAACTCATCCATTTCAGGGGTGCGCATCCAGTTGAGCATATGCTTGTTCTTTTCAAAGATATCATGCGTCTTGGGGCTGTCAGCCTTGGCAAAGTACGGCGCGGGATCATCTCGATCCGTAGGCGCCCAGATTTCGCCTATGTTATAGTCCGCATTCATGCCACACATAACGGGCCAGGTTACCGTGCTGGTGGTTTTGCCCGCCTCGCGGGCATAGTCAATGACGGTAGGCACGCGGATGTCCTTCGCCCACCAGTTCCATTCCGCCTTAACGGCATTGGGCTGCAAGCGCTCGTTGTGAACGATGCCGGTTTTGTCGGGGTAGCAGCCGGTAACAATCGTTGTATGGCAGGGATAGGTGAGCGTGGGATAGATACACTCAATATTCTTTACAACGGACGCATCCCGCATCAACCTGCCCAGGTTGGGCAGCGCGCGCAGACGCTCGACGTCCGCCGTAATCAACGCGTCGATAGAGATAACCAGTGTCTTAGGCATTCGGGTCTTCCTCCTTATAGCGCGATTCCAGCTCTGCATACCATGGATCACATCTTTCAGACGGGGGAATGACGCGGCTGGCCTCACGCAAAAAATGCATGCGTCCCCGCCCCATGGCACGGCCTTTGGCCGTGTGCATATCATATACATAATCCGGCAATTCAAAGGGCGCGCCCGCCTTAACCCGGCGCTTGATTACGCTGTTGAGCGTGCAGGAGGCGCGATCCTTGGGGCTTTGGCACAGGTAGCGCACGGCGTGCGTTAAAAGGATGTTCCTGTCCGGGGAGCCCCAGGGCAGTTCGCATGCGCTTGCGGCAAGCGCATGCACAACCGAGGGAGCCTGCGGGTTTGCAAGGCCCACATCCTCCGCGCAGATTACGCGCAAGCGCTGCCACACAACCTTTTCAGCTTCTTCGGAGCAAATGGAAAGCTCGTAAGCGGCGCGGGCGGCCTTTTCAGTTTCTCCCCGGCGAATGAACTTTTGCAGCGCGGAAAGCATCAAATCGCCGGTATGGCCACTGGCTGTCACCATATCGTGAAATACAGGACTCATGATTGTTTCCTCCATCTGAGATATACCAAAATGCGCGGCTCAGGCCAAACCCGAGCCGCGCAGAAAACCCTGCGAATGCGAAAATCAATAACCCAGAGTCATTAGCAGGTCTTCCATGGCGGTTTCAGGATCATCGCCATTCACGATGACGTTCTCCATCATAACCTTCACGGCGCTGCGCACAGCGTTGGAGGTGATCGTTTCGGTGGTGAACGCGGGCTCGTAGAAGTAAGCCTTGCTCTGCTCAACGCCAGCCTTCTGAGCGGGGTTGCCAGCAGCGATGAAAGCGGCGAATTCGTCGGAGTCAACAACGCTCTGGCGGATGGGCAGATAGCCGGTTCCGCCGCAGGTGACGGCCATGTTCGCCTCGGTGGAGGTCATGAACTTGATGAACTCGTAGGCGGCGTACTTCTTGGCTTCGTTGCCATCCATGCTCAGGGCCAGGATCACGTGACCGGAGGTCAGGTTATAGGGCTTTTCGGCGTTGACCTGGGGAATGGGAGCTACGCTCCACTGCAAATCGGGGTTCTTCATGGGAATGTAGGAGGCCTCAACGGAGTCGCCAATGTACATCGGGATGATCTCGTTGGCAAAGGGGCCGGAGAAGAACATGTCCTCGCCAGCGGTACGCCAGATGCCTTCCTTGGCATTGTCCTGCCACATCTTGAGCACCTGGATCGCTACCGGATCCTCGGTGAAGAACAGCTCGCCCTGAGAGGAGGTGTACTTACCGCCGTACTGCTGCAAAAGCGTCATGAAGCTGCCGGCCAGGTTGTCCCAGCCGAAAGCGGGCGCGCCAGTGATCTCGGTGATCTTGCGGCTGGTTTCGATCAGTTCGTCCCAGGTGGTGGGCACGGTCAGGTTGTTCTCGGAGAAGAATTTGGTGTTGTAGTAAAGAACCTCGGAATAGGAGTGGATGGGCAGGCTGTAGATGCCCTCCTTGGCATAGCCGGAGCTGGCGGCGCGCAGGCCTTCGAAGATATCTTCATAATCGGCCATGCCGATGGTTTCGTTCTGGATGTAGGGAGTCAGATCCACAACGTAGTCGGTCTGCAGGTAATCCGCAGCGTATACGGTGCTGGCCAGGCTCACGTCAGGCGCGTTGCCCGCCTTCAGAGCGGCAACAACGTTGGAGTACAGCTCGGAACCGCTGCCCTGGAAGGTGGGCACAACGGTAATGCCCAGCTCCGCGCCGCGTCCAGCGTTAAACTGCGCAACCAAATCCTCAAGGATGGCGGCATGGGTAGTGTTGGAAATGGAGTGCCAGAATTGAATGGTCACAGGCTCGCTGAGGCTGGTGGCGATTTCAGCGGAGGCGCAGGTCATGCTTAGCGCCATCGCGGCGGCCAGCATCAGGCAAAGCAGTTTCTTCATGTGTGGTTCCCCTTTCAAATTTATATGTCATCCTTTAATTCCGCCGCGAGATACGCCAGCGATAATCTGCTTGCGGAAGATCAGGTAGAACACCATCATCGGGGCGATGACGATGGTCGCGCCTGCCATTTGCAGATTCACCTGCGAGCTTACGGCATCCTTAAAGTATAACAAACCAATGGGCAGGACGCGCCTGGCGTCGCTGCTGGTCACCATCAGCGCCCAGACGAAGGAATTCCACTGGGAGATAAAGGTGAGAATAGCAATGGTTGCAATCGCGTTTTTGTTCATGGGAATCATGATGCGCCACAGGTATTTAAAATGCCCGCAGCCATCCACCTTGGCCGCCTTTTGCAAAACGGCCGGAACCTGCATGAAATATTCATGCATCATGTAAATATAGAATCCGCTGCCAACCGTGGGAAGAATGATTCCCGCAAACGTATCCATCAAGCCCAGCTTGGTTACCGTTACAAAGTTCTGGATAATCAGCAGCTCGCTGGGAACCATCATGGTTGCCAGGCAGACCAGGAACAGGAACTTTTTTCCGGGAAATTCAAACACCGTAAAGGCATAAGCGGCACATACCGTAACAAACACCGTAAGAAGGGTGCCCACTCCGGCAACGATGATGGAGTTGCGCAGGTACAGGCCAAAGGGAGCGACCGTTACGGCCTCCGCGTAGTTGCTCCATTGAGGCTGCGAGGGAAAGAGCGTAGGCGGGATGGAAATGGATTCCGGAAGCGTTTTAAGGGAGGTAAAGAGCATCCAGGCGAACGGAAAGATCATCACCAGCATCCCGATAAAAAGAAGGATGAAACGAACGGCGGACAGGATTTTCGCTTTCATACCGCACCCTCCTTACACATAATGCACAAAGCGCTTGGAAATGACCTTTTGCAGCACCGTAAGCGCCAGTACGATAACAAGGAAGATCAGCGCCGCCGCCGCGGCATAATGCACCTGATTCTTGTTAAAGAACATGTCGTAAATGTAGTACACAATCGTGATAGCGCTATTGCCTGGCCCGGCGCTTTCGCGGCTGAACATGGCATAGACCTCGTTATAGGTTTTGAAGGAGTGAATAATCGAAACGATGGTTACCATCCACAGCGTGGGCGAAAGCAGCGGAAGCGTAATGCGGAAGAATACGCGGCGCTTGGGCGTGCTGTCCATGCGCGCGGCCTGATAGTACTGCTTATCGATCTTTTGCAGGCCGGCCAGGAAGAGAACGATCTTGAAGGCCATGCCGTTCCAAATGGTAAAAATCGTCAGGGCGACAACCGTCAGGTTTCGATCCGTGAGCCACTTTTGCGGCTCCATGCCAAAGAACTGCAAAAAGAAATTGAAATACCCGTATTCCGAATGGAACAGCCACCGGAACACAATGCCGATTGCCAGAGTGGAGGTAACGTAGGGCAAAAAGTAGGTGGTTTGGAAAAAGCCGCGCGATTTGCCCATGGAGTTAATCAGCACCGCCGCGCCTAGAGAAAGCACCAGCGTGATGGGCGTGCCAATGCATACGATAATCAGCGTGTTACGCACCGCAAGCTGGAACGCCCGGTGGCGAAGCACGTAGGAAAAAGATTTCAGCCCGAAGCCCGAGCCCTCGTCAGTGATGAAGGTATAGCTTTCATAAAAGCCCATTCGAAGAATCATGAGCATCGGATAGATCACAAACAATCCGATGACCAGAATTGCGGGAAGCAGGTACAGATATGCCTGCCACTGCACTTTGCCAGTGAGCCGCTTTACGGCCTTTTTGTTTTCCTTTGCGATATCGCTCATAAACGAACCTCCGCAGGCAGGCGGTTCCCCGTAGCTTTGTCAAAGAGGTATACGTAAGCTTGTTTCAGCGTCAGGAAAATTTCATCGCCGACGCTTACCTGCTCGGTAGCGCCCAGAATAGCGCAGGTTTTGACGTTGCCCAGCATGAAGCTTACGATCAAATCTCTGCCGCGCATTTCGATTCCGTTGACCT
>JALEIQ010000273.1 GCA_022769795.1 Clostridiales bacterium | reverse complement strand
CCCGAAGCTTTTGCCAAACACCGCAAAGCCCAGCAGCAGCAACGCCTGGTTAATGATAAACACAAACGCGCCCGCTGAAAGGTTTGGCGCGTAATGCGCCAAGATAATGGAGATACCGCTCACTCCGCCGGTGGAAAAGTTATTGGGAAACTTGAAAAAGTATACGCCCAACGCGATCAAGAGCGTACCAACGGTAAGCATGCCAAAGTCCATCAGGGATTGTTTCTTAGATTCGGACTGCATTCTTCTGCCTCCAACCGCATTTCTGGTTTCACTTTGCATATTTTATGCTACAATCCTAGACATGTCAAGAATCTGTTGAAATTTAAGGGTTTGCAGGCACCTTCTTCTCCGATTTACACCAACAAAAGCCCCGAAAAGGTGTGGAATAAACGTAACTACATTCTACCGTGCAAAGCAGCGCTAGAGAGGGCCGAAAATGGTATAGCTTTGGGCTTGTATGTATGCTATAATTCTAATCGTCGGTAATCTTTGGGACTCGTCAGCCAGAATGTGAGTACGCCTGAATTTATGAAACCATGAAGGAGAAAAATCATGATCCGCCTTGCATTGATCGTTCTTGCGCTATTTCTTTCGTTTTCCACACATGCCGTTGCTGATAGACCTTCCGATTCAATGACTATGCTCAATAAAGGAGCGGCTTTCGTGCAGTCGCGGGACTGTGAGTCTGCAAAGCCAGATGCAACCGGATCAGAATGCCGGGGTAATGAGCACCCCGAACTATACGAGCATGCTATAATTAGAACGAGAAACAAAAAACGTGCGGACCAACGTGATCTGATTGCCGTCGGTTCCAAGGACGCGGCGTTGGAAGCGATGGTTCAGCGCGGCGAGGCATTGGAGCTTGTCGAGTACGAAGAAAATATTTCTTCCTACCCCTTGTATTGTTCAGCAGCATATTATGATGAAAATCAAGAAGCTTTCCAAGAGGAAGGCATGTTGGGCGAACTGTCAGCCGATGGCGCAAAGATCAAAATAGCGGACAGTGTGGAAAAAATGGATATGGGCGAAGCTACTTTGCTGACAGTTTCTCCATCTGGCGAGGCAAGCGTTTATAGTATAGCCAGCATGCTTGCCGTATGCAAAAACAATGAAATGCTAGTAATTACGCCTAATTATGTACGCGGAGCCCAAAACGAAGAGTACGCCCCCTTGACTTACAAGTACTATTCGAGTATTGGAACAATGCTTGAACAGGATAGTGTGGTATGGTCGCCGGACGAGCGCTATTTTGCGCTGACATTTCCAAACAGAACGCTGATAATGAGTCAATTCCTGGATTTGATCCTGGTTGATACTAAGACTGGTGATCTATTTGTTGCCGAAGCCACTCCAAAAAAATTCACCATCGACGGTTGCCAAACCGCCATTTGCGCTTGTTTTGATGAGAGCGGTCAAAATGTTTATTACCTTGTTTACGGCCAAGTGGGGACAGCTTCAAGGTGCGGCATAAAAAAGTATAATCTTGCTACCGGCTCTGTTGAGTTGCTGTGCGAAACATACGATACGCTCGTTGACCGTCCAAGACTGTTTATGGATGATGAGGGAAATATCAGAAGCATTACCGATGCTATAAAAGCCGATCAGCATGCGGGAACGATCCTTTTTTCTCTTGTTGACGGCAAATGGCAGTATACGGTACGTGAGTTTAAGAATTCAATGCAGACCCAGCTTCCGGTAAGATATTTGTATTCCAACAACAGCAAGATCGAGTTGGCTGTCAATCGTCTGATTTCATCTGCCAAAGGAACCGAAATGTATTTGACAATAAATACCGATCTCTTCAATAACGCTCTTGATAATACCGCTATCATGCTGCCAGTTAATGGGAACACCGCTGAAATTGTTAATGTGGATGATGATTTTACGACAACACTATCCGGCGACATCGCATCTCAAACATCTGAAACAGCCGCTCTTGTTTCGCCATGGATGAATATCCAAAACGCGGTTCTTTCACCAGACGGGTATTTCGCTTTGATACAAGCGTCCGATGGCAATCAATGGCGGATTTTTATTCTCGATCTGATATCCTTAAATTATATTGAATTGAACTTGCCGCACAACGCAAGGCTTGTACCTGTCCTAGCTGGTTCTACTACCAATCGATACAGGATGGATTGGCTTAACAGCGATAAAGTAATGATACCAACAAATCTTGGAAACGTAGTCTACTACCTGGGGCAATAATAAACCGTGTTCCCGAAGCGCCATATCATAAAACAAGCACGATCTCTAATTTCTTGAATCGTGGAGGTGTATTCCATGTCCCCCATCCTACTCGCACTGCTTGGCACGGGCTTCACTTTTTTGGCAACGGTGCTCGGCGCGGCTACGGTATTTTTGTTCAGGAAGGATATCCCCCACGGCATGCAGCGCGCCTTTCTTGGCTTCGCCGCCGGGGTGATGATCGCTGCGTCCGTATGGTCGCTGCTGATACCCGCTATGGAAATGGCGCAGGAGGCGGGCCAGCCTGGCTGGCTGCCCGCGGGCGGCGGCTTTGTGCTGGGCGGCCTGTTTTTGCTCCTGCTCGACCGTCTGCTTCCCCATCTTCACCCCGGCAGCGACGAGCCGGAGGGCGTAAAAACCTCCTTTGCGCGCACCACCATGCTGGTGCTGGCCGTAACGCTGCACAACATTCCCGAGGGGCTTGCCGTCGGGCTGGCGTTTGCCCTTTCAGGCACAAGCGCCGCCATGTCCCTCACCGGCGCGATGGCGCTTTCCCTGGGCATGGCGCTGCAAAACTTCCCTGAGGGCGCGGCCATCTCCCTGCCGCTGAAAAAGGAGGGCCTAAGCAACGCAAAAAGCTTTGTATATGGCGCGCTCAGCGGCATTGTGGAGCCCATCGCGGGCGTGCTGGGCGTTTTGGCCGCCGGGGCGGTTACGGGCATAATGCCATGGCTGCTAGCCTTTGCAGCGGGGGCCATGATCTATGTGGTGGTAGAGGAGCTTGTGCCCGAGGCAAGCCTGGGCGAGCACAGCCACACCGGCACGCTAAGCGTAATGCTTGGCTTCCTTGTTATGATGGCGCTGGATGTGGCGCTCAAGTGAGAGAAAACTCCACCCTCACGGCGCGCCCGAGGAAGGTAAGCTCCGGCAGAGAGCAGGTTTCAGCGGCATATTCGCGGTCGTAGCTTTGCAAAAGCACGTTGAGCGCATCCAGCTTTTTCACTTTGCGCAAAAAGCGGTGCTGATTGTACTCCACCAGCATCACGGCCCCGTCGACGGGGCTGGCGGAAGGCACCACCAGGCATAGGTCGTCCTTTAGAATGCGGAAGCCGCGCATGCTGTCGTCCGGCGCGCGGAAATAGAATACCTTATCCGGCGCAGCGCCCTCAATGCGCCCGTCCAGAACCGGTAGCAGGCGGTGATCCACCTCTTTGAGCACCGCGTTATACACCGGCACGCGCTTCATTACGCTGGTTAGCGCGTCCAGCCACACGCCGCCTGTTACCTGCTCCTGGCTTTGATAAACAGCCTCGCTCTCAGCCGCGGCTTTGGTCTTGGCTACGGGCGGCTGCACGGGCTTCTTGGGCGCTACGGTTTCCAAATCCACCGCGGCGGCGATATCGTCCAGGGTAAAGCCTTCCTCATTGTGCTCCTTCAAACCGATCTTTTTAAGGATGCGGCGCGCCTGGTCGTCCGCGATGATGCGCTTGCCCTCCTCTACGTCCTTCAAATACCCTTCGCTTACGCCGCCAAGCCTGGCAACCTGCTTTAACGTCATGTTCCTGCGCAGGCGCTCGGTGCGCAGCAAATCTCCCAAACGGCTCATAGAAAATCATACTCCTTTATCAAAGTACGGAAAAACCAAACGTAGAGAGTATACCACACTTTTTCAAAAAAACGCGTACTTTATGTATGGCACTTGCGGAAAATCCCAGGGCTGCGTTCTTGCAGCTTTGGGATTTTTGGCTCTCGTTCGCTCCGTTCGAAACATAACAATATGGAGTTTATTTTCCCATTCGGTTACAAGGAAGAAAATGTCGTGCATAACGTACAACCACAGGTTGCAAACAGCTTGAATTGCAGTTGACAAAGCTATACCGACGGTTTACAATATTTTAAGCATCATATACAAATTCTTGCGTGTATGATGGTAAGAAAATGAAAGGATGGATGGACGAATGAAGAAATTGCTATCACTAGTCCTGGCCGCTGCGATGATGCTGTCCCTGGCTCCCGCCGCTTTCGCGGAAGAAGCCGAGGTTAAGACGCTCACCGGCAAGGAGTACGGCGTGGACTACACCTCCCTGTATTCCCAGTTTGGCAAGGACATTACCATTGCCGACGTGATTGAGGATGAGGAAACCGGCTTTGCCTACATCGAGAAGGATGGTGTGGAGTACGAGCTGGGCCTTGACTTCCTGAGCATGGCCATGGTTTACAACGCCGTTCCCGCTGGCGATTACGAAACCGCCGACGACGCTTACGCCGCCTGGTGGCGTCTGTATATGCAGCGCTGGAACGCTCTGCTGCCCGAAATCCCGTTGTACTCCAACGAGTACTACGATCTCTATAACGCGCAGATCAAGGGTGTAGACGAGCATCCCACCAACCCCTATTGGAGCCCCTCCGCCGCTCTGATCGACTGGACCTCCGAAAAAGAGGATAACAGCATCATTATCGGCAACGTCACCGACCTGTCCGGTAAGTTCCGTTACGCCAACTTTGGCGGCTCCAACCCCGGCGCTGCCGACCTGGACGTGCAGAACATGACCCGCGGTCTGGACACCGTCGCCAGCACCAAAGAGGGCGGCTACGTGTGGAACGACACCGTTGTGAAGTCCCATGAGGAAGTCATGAATGAGGACGGTTCCAAGACCTTCACCATTACCCTCTATGACGACCTCAAGTTCAGCGACGGCACCCCCGTGACTGCCAAGGACTACCTTGTACAGCCCATGGCGCTGTCCACCCCCGTTGGCGCGGCTGCCGCCGGCAAGGATCATATGCTGCTTAAGTCGTATGTGGGCTTTGACACCTTCAACACCTACGACGGCACCGAGGGCAGCGGCACGAAGGAAATGGCTGGTCTGCGCCTGATTGACGATCATACCTTCTCCGTCACCGTCAGCGCCGACTACGAGCCCTATTTCTACGATATCACCTACGCTGGCTTCTATGCCGATTACGCTCCCGCCTGGATGGGCGAGGCTGAACTGAAGGACGACGGCAACGGCTGCTACTTCACCGACGAGTTCTATGCCAAGGACGCCGAGGGCAAGTTCGTGACCGCCGCTACCATCACCGCCACCAGCCTGAACACCGACACCTCCATGCCCTACTCCGGAGCTTATGTGGTATCCTCCTTCGATACCGCCGATAAGTCCGCCGTGCTGGAAATCAACCCCAACTTCAAGGGCAACTACGAGGGCGTGAAGCCTTCCATCGCCAAGGTTGTTTACAAGAAGATCATCTCCAGCACCCAGCTGCAGGACCTCACCTCCGGCAACTTGGACTGCGTAGCCGGCATCACCGGCGGCGATGAGACCAACGAAGCTCTGGCTTTGGCCGACGGCTCCGATGGCAAGTACGTTTACACCCATTACAGCCGCGCTGGCTATGGAAAGCTCGGCTTCCGCGCTGACTATGGCCCCGCCAGGTACTCCGAGGTTCGTGAGGCTGTTGCCTACTGCATGGATCGCGCCAAGTTCGCCAAGGACTTCACCGGCGGCTACGGCGGCGTTGTAGATGGCCCCTACTACAGCGGAAGCTGGATGTACAAGGCCGCTGTGGATCAGGGCATGCTACTGAACGCCTATGCTACCTCCGTTGACAGCGCTATCGAAGTGCTCACCAAGGGCGGCTGGGTGTACGACAAGGACGGCAACGACTATGCCGAGGGCGTGCGCTATAAGAAGATCCCCGCTGCTGAGGCCACTGAGAACGATATCAACTATCGCTCCAAGGATGGCGCTTATGTGACCACCAAGGTGGGCGACGATTACTACATCCCGCTGGTTCTCAACTGGTACGGCACCACCGATAATCCCTTCACTGATCAGCTTATGACCGGCTTTGCCAACAACGATAACCTGATCGCCGCCGGCTTCAACATTCAGTACACCATCGGCGACTTTAACCCCATGCTGGACGAGCTGTATCAGGCCGCGGTGTATGGCTACTACTCTGGCAGCCCGATGTACTCCGTGTTCAACTTTGCGACCGGCTTCACCTCCGCCGCTTACGACTACGCCTACAACTGGACGATCGATCCCGGTATGTATGATGATTATTCCATCTGCTACCTGAAGGACGAGGCCGATATTTACTGGCTGAAGTAATCTCGGCGCTAATCCAAACTTGAATCCCTGTGGATTCAGCCATCCACAAGGCAGGGCCTTGCGCCCTGCCTTGTGGTGTATTACAGTTTGTGGGCATAAGCTGCCGCCCCCACAGCCGGAGCGAGGGATTGTAATGGGCAGATACGTTATCAAAAGAATCGGGTACATGGTGGATGTATTAGTCATCTTGTCTTTTTTAATGTTCCTGATTTATAATCTGGTACCCAGCAACCGTGCCTATACGGATGCGAAAGCAGAAATCCAAACCATGAAAAAGGGCATATCCGCCTCGGATATGAACTCCCGCTTTGACGAATTGTATCTAAAGTATCAGCGCCGTTACGGCACTGATACCAACAACATGGTTATCCGCTACCTTCGTTGGGTAGGCTTGTACCCGCTTTACGACGGCTCGTACAACGGCCTGCTTCAAGGCAATTTTGGCTATTCATACGAGGCCCGCGATCAGGTGATCAACGTGGTCAAACCGCGCATGGCCAATACCGTATTTATTAATATATTCGCAACCATTCTGGCCCTTGGCATCACCATTCCCCTGGGCATTGTTTGCGCTGTCAAAAAGAACAGCAAGGGCGATCAGCTTGTGCAGATGCTTACCATTATCGGTTACAGCCTGCCCACCTTCTTGATCGCTATTTTGTTTATCTGGATTTTCTGTTCGCTGCTTGGCATTTTGCCGCCCAGCGGCATTAAAACGCCCGGCAGCAGCTACACCGGCTGGAAGTTCTTTACCGACCGCATGTACTTCCTGGCCCTGCCGCTAATTACCATGACCTTCTGCTCCCTTGGCGGCATGACCCGCTATGTGCGCGCCTCCATGATTGAGGCCCTCTCCATGGACTGCATCAAAACCGCGCGCGCCAAGGGCGTAAAGGAAAAGGTAATCATCTATTCTCACGCCTGGCGCAACGCGCTCATTCCCATTGTAACGCTGGTTATCGGCTGGTTCCTGGGCATCTTTTCCGGCTCGCTGGTTATCGAGCAGATGTTTGCTCTCAACGGCATGGGCGATTTGATGATTTCCTCGCTGCGCACCGCAGACTTTGACGTGGTAATGCTTTTGCAGGTGTTCTACGTGATGCTGGCGCTGCTTGGCAACCTGATTATCGATATCGCCTACGGCCTGGTTGACCCGCGCGTGCGCGTGAGCAAGTAAGGGAGGGAGAGTTACCAATGAGCAAAAAGCAAAACGTTACCTCCCATAACGCCGGGAAAACCGTTTTCGGCTGGCTGAAGCGCGCGTTCCTCGGCGCCAGCAAGGAGTACGCCCAGGAGGAGCTGGAGCGGCAGCAGCAGGCCCGCGCCAACGACGTGGAGGAAATCGTAAGCCCCGGCAAGCAGATCGTGCGCAACTTTTTGGAGCATAAGCTGGCCGTATTCGCGCTGTGCGTGGTTATCGCCATGTTCCTGTTCGTGTTTATCGGCCCCCACTTTCTTACCAACTACAATGATTCCTATACCGAGGTTACGCAAAAAAGCGTGCCCCCTACCATGAGCATGATGTCCGTTCCGCGCGAGCTGAAAAACGACATTAAAATGATCGACAGCAGCGGCAGCTTCACCGTGGGCCTGTCCAACGCGGGCAAGGTATATGTGTGGGGCGCAACCAAAATTGGCACCACAGGCATCAACGTTGCCGATATTCCCGAGGAAGTAAAGAACGCCAAAATCGCCATGGTTGCCGCCGGTATCGACCATATCGTGGCGATTGGCGAGGATGGAAAGGTGTACGCCTGGGGCAACAACAAGCTGGGCCAGTTCGGCTACACTCAGGAAATGCTGGATAACCCCAACATCGCCATCATGCCGCTTGAGCTGATTGAAAACGGCGTTGACGTAGCCAATGTAAAAAAGCTCACCTGCGGCTATCAGTGCACCGCCATCCTGATGAACGATGGCAAGCTGTACCTGTGGGGTAACCGCCATACTTATGCCAACATCGATAAATTCCTGGGCAACGACGACCTGAAGGACATTGAGTTCCTGCTCAACTACATTGTGGGCGTAAACGAAAAGGCCACCAGCATTTTCACCGGCACGCGCGGCCTGTACGGCACCGTGCGCGACAACGTGTACAGCGCTCCGGA
>JALEIQ010000272.1 GCA_022769795.1 Clostridiales bacterium | reverse complement strand
CCGCCTCCCACACCCCCCGCCTAAGGGCTTCGCCCTTAGGAATCCCATTTTTGCCCGCGCAACGCGCGGGCAAAGAACGGGGTGCAGGGGACTAGTCCCCTACCGGGGTTTGGGGCGGAGCCCCAAGCACCTGCGCCTCGCTCTCCAATACCAGCAGCGTGCCCATCGCCGCCACGGCGAGGATGTCGCGGCTGTAGACCACCGTGCCAAGCAGCGCGCACGCGAAAAGCGCGATAGCCGTCATCACAAGCTGTACGCGCGCCGGGCTGCGGCGCACGCCGCTAAGAAGCCCCCGGCCCATCAGATAGATCATGCCGCCCACCAGCGCCGCGCCCAGCACGCCCATGCCGGAAAGCAGATCCAGCAGGTCGCTGTGCAGGCTCAAAAGGGGCTCGCCGCCCAGCATGCCGCCCACCAGCGGCGATTTGCGGAAGCCCTCCAGCGCCGTCAGGTAATACGTAAGGCGGGATTCCCCGCCCAGGCCGCCGCCCTGGAGCGCGTCCAGCAGCATTTCAAAGCTGTGCGCAAAATTGGTAAGCCCAAGGCTGCCGCATACCCGCGCGGCCAGCGAAACCAGCGGCACTCGGAGCAGGATTACAACCGCAAGCGGGGCCGCGCCCCACAGCAGCGACGCGCCCATGCCCAGCCTTCCGCGCGAAAGGGCCCGCGCCGCCGCCGCCACGCCCTCCACAACCAGGATGGCGGCGGTAAACACCATGGCGTAGGTGTACTGCGACAGCGCCACCATCACCGCCTGCGCGGCCAGAAGCGCGCCGTAGCCAGCGCGCGCCCAGCCCCGGCTGCGCTGCACGCCCAGGCAGGTAAGCGGCAGCGACACGACCGTGGCATAGATAAAATCATATCCGCCGATGTTGCGCAGCATGAGCTCCTTGAGGTATGCCTCGCGGCCCTCGCCGGCATAGCCCAGAGAGCGGGAATAGGCGTACACACGCCCCCCGCGCAGCATGCCCTGAATGAGCCAGCCGATGGTGGTGAGCGTAGTGACCGTAACAACCGCGAGCATGAGCGGCTTTACCCAGCGCCACAGGCGGCTGTCGCCGCGCTCGCGCGCATAGCCCGCGAACACCAGCGGGAACCAGAACATGGCCTGCTGCACATAAAAGCCCGCAAAATTGGCGCCGCCGCGCTGCAAAAAGAAGCGCATAAGCAGCGGCATCGCCGCCGCGCACGCCGCGCGCAGAAGCGTTGAGAGCCAGCTTTGCTTCAGGTATTGCGTATCCGCAATCACGGCGGCGCCAAACAGCGCCACCGATACGACCCCCGTAAGGGCGCGCCCGGTGGTTTGCACCGCCGGTAACAGCAGCCAGAACAGGTATAGCAGGATGGAGGCATTTGCCAGCCCCGCGCTCAGGGAGGAAGGTTTTTGAAGCGTCATAGCACGCCGCCTTTCCGGCATTACCTGGCTCTGCGGGTTGCGCCCAGCAGGGCGCTGCCCAGGCCAATGCCCAATGCGATCATCAAAATCAGCGCCATGGTTTGCGCGGCGATGGCAAGCCCCGCCGCCGTTTGCCCCTGCGCCACGGCGCTCATGGCGCGGTAGAGGCCAACGCCCGGCACCAGCGGCAAAATGGCGATGGTTACAAACACCGTTGCGATCATCTTCAGCCGCCGAGCCGCAAACTGCGCGCCCAAAGCCGCAATCAGCGCGCCCGCGAACATTGCCACCGATTCCGCCGTGCCGGTTTGCAGAATGCCCCAGTAGCATAAATAGCCTGCCGCGCCCAGCATGCCGCCCCATACAATGGCCTTGCGCGGCGCGTACAGCAGCGCGCCAAAGCAGCCGCCCGCCACCAGGCTGCTAAAAAACAGCACAATGGCCGTGAGCCACAGGGGCCTTGCGGCGGCTTCCGCGGCCACGGCCGCCTCCAGCGGGAACAGCCCCGCCAGGTGCGTGCCAATCAGCGCGCCGCCGGCCAAAAGCGCGGCTACCATCACCGCGCGCGCGCCGTGCGCCACGCCGGATACCATATCCCCGCGCAGGATGTCCTGCACGGCGTTTGTCATGCTGAGCCCCGGCACCAGCGGCATGATGGCGCTGGCGATCATGGCCTCGGTAACGCCCAGGCCGGTAAGGCCGTGAAACAAAAGCGGAATCAGCGCGCACAGAACGCCGCCCATAAGCACGCTGGACATGCCGCCGCCATCGTGCCGCGAGTTCAGGCTGGGCACAAGCACGGTAAGCGCCGCGCACAGCCCGCCCACCAGCATATCGATGGGGCCGCCGCCAAACATCACCGCGAAGCCCGCCGCCGTAAGCAGCGCGGAAACCGGCGAATACCACCCGGGAAGCTCCGCGCCCAGCCTTTCGGCCTCCTGGAGCCTTTCCAGCAGCTCCTCCGGCGCAAGCGTGCCCGCCGCCAGCCTGCGGCTGATCTGGTTAACCGCGTCCACGCGCGCCAGGTGCGTGCCGTGCAGAAAGACGCGCGTAACGGAGGTTTGCCGCTCGCCCGCCTCGTCCGTATAGGAGATGAACAGGCCGCTGGGCACGCCAAACACATCCGGCTCGCTCAGGCCCAGGGCCCGGGCCATATGCATAACCGTATCCTCGGCGCGATAGGTTTCGCCGCCGTTTTCCAGTATGATGCGCCCCGCCAGGCACAATGCCCGCATTCGCCATGCCGCGCCCATGCCCGCGCCTCCTCTTGGTGGATTTGAAAAGCATGCGTAGTATAGCATATTTTGCGGGCTTTGGGAATGGCGGGCCTAAGGCGCGCGTTTTTATTCCTTAACGGGCTCCTGCTGCGCCAGAAGGTAATGGAAGGCCCGGACGATGTTCACGCGCCTGCGCGCGACGCATTTTCCCTGCCGGTCATAGTAGGAAACCAGAAGGCTGCCCGCGAGCTCGTCCTCCTGCTCTAAAAACGGGGTTTCCGACGCGGCGGGACGGTAGCGCAGAATGAACGCGCCGTTCCACACAACGCTCATGCGCCGCGTTTCCCGATCCCATTGAAAGGACGGCGCATCCGCCATATCCATGGCAAGCGTGCCCGCGTCCGCCTCGATCACGCAGGTTTCCACCTCCGCGTTCAGGCAGTTTATCCTAAGACAGATTTCTTCGCGCGTGCTTTCAAGCCGCGCGCATTCATAAACGGGGATTGCGTTCCACTCCGCTTTGGAAACGGGCTGCGCGCCCAATAGCGGCAGGCAGCACAGCGCAAGCATAAGGACGCGTTTTGGCTTTCTCATTTTTTCACCCTCCTTCTATAATGAAAAACGTTCCGCGTTTTCCATTTCTTGCATCCAGCGAAAGAATTTTTGCATGATTCGCTATTGACAAATAGCCGAACAATGCTATACTGGTATCGAAGGTCAAAGATAGTCAATATCACCTGACCTTTCAGAATAACCCCATCCCCCGTTAAGGAGGCGACATGCTATGACCAATCAGCAATTTACGGAGAAAAGCCGCGAGGCGCTTGCCACCGCGCAGCAGCTAACCATTGAATACCAAAACCAGGAGGTTGCGCAGGAGCATTTGGCCTACGCGCTTTTAAGCGACGCGCAGGGCCTGATCCCCCAGCTTTTGACCAAAATGGGCAAGCAGCCCCGCGAGATCGCCTCGCGCCTGGAAACGCTCATCGCCCGCATGCCCAAGGTGACCGGCGGCGGCCGCGAGCCGGATAAGATTTACATCTCCAACGACGTGGAGCGCGCCCTGGTGGCCGCGCGCGACCTGGCCGGGCGCATGAAGGATGAATACCTGAGCGTGGAGCATCTTTTCATGGGCCTGCTGGAAAAGCCCTCCCGCGCCATGGCCGAGCTGTGGAAAAGCTACGCGATTGACGAAAAAAGCTTTCTGCCCGCGCTGCAAAGCGTGCGCGGCAACACCCGCGTAACCGGCGAAACGCCCGAGGACACCTACGACGCGCTGGCCAAATACGGCCAGGATTTGACCGCCCAGGCCCGCGCGCAGAAGTTGGACCCCGTGGTGGGCCGCGATAACGAGATCCGCAGCGTAATCCGCATCCTCACGCGTAAAACCAAGAACAACCCCGTTTTGATCGGCGAGCCGGGCGTGGGCAAAACCGCCATCGCCGAGGGGCTGGCCCAGCGCATCGTGCGCGGCGACGTGCCCGAAAGCCTGAAGGATCGCACGGTATTCTGCCTGGATATGGGCAGCCTGATCGCGGGCGCGAAATACCGGGGCGAGTTTGAGGAGCGCTTAAAGGCCGTGCTGGCCGAAATCAAAAAGAGCGAGGGCAAAATCCTGCTCTTTATCGACGAACTGCACACCATTGTTGGCGCGGGCAAAACCGAGGGCTCCATGGACGCGGGCAACCTGCTCAAACCCATGCTGGCCCGGGGCGAGCTGCACCTGATTGGCGCGACCACCCTGGACGAATACCGCAAATACATTGAAAAGGACGCGGCTCTGGAGCGCCGCTTCCAGCCCGTGCTGGTGAGCGAGCCCACGGTGGAGGATACCATCTCCATCCTGCGCGGCCTGAAGGAGCGCTACGAGGTATTCCACGGCGTGAAGATCACCGACGGCGCGCTCATCGCCGCCGCCACGCTGTCCAACCGCTACATTACCGACCGGTTCCTGCCGGATAAGGCCATCGACCTGGTGGACGAGGCCTGCGCCATGATTCGCACGGAGATCGACTCCATGCCCGCCGAGCTGGACGAGGTGCGCCGCCGCATCATGCAGCTTGAAATTGAACAGGCCGCCCTGCAAAAGGAGGACGACGAGGGAAGCCGTCGCCGCCTGGAGGCGCTGGAGGCGGAGCTGGCGCAGCAGCGCGAGCGTTTTTCCGCCATGCGCGCCCGCTGGGAAAACGAAAAGACCGCCATCCAAAAGGTGCAGAAGCTGCGCGAGGAAATTGAGCAGGTGAACGCGCAAATCCAGCAGGCCGAACGCGCCTACGACCTGGGCAAGGCCGCCGAGCTCAAATACGGAAAAATGCCCAGCTTGCAGGGCGAGCTGGCCAAGGAGGAGGAAATCGCCGAGCGCGAGCGCGGCGAGGAAAGCCTCCTGCGCGATAAGGTAACCGACGATGAAATCGCCCGCATCGTAAGCCGCTGGACGGGCGTGCCCGTAACCAAGCTAAAGGAGGGCGAGCGCGAAAAGCTGCTTCAGCTTCCTAACGAGCTGCACCGCCGCGTCATCGGCCAGGACGAGGCCGTTACCAAGGTGAGCGAGGCCATTCTGCGCAGCCGCGCCGGTATCGCGGACGAGAACCGGCCCATCGGCTCGTTCCTGTTCCTGGGCCCCACGGGCGTGGGCAAGACGGAGCTGGCCAAGGCCCTTGCGCAAAGCCTGTTTGACGATGAAAAGAACATGGTGCGCATAGACATGAGCGAATATATGGAGAAGTTCGCCGTCAGCCGCCTGGTAGGCGCGCCTCCGGGATACGTGGGCTACGAGGAGGGCGGCCAGCTTACCGAGGCCGTGCGCCGCAAGCCCTATTGCGTGGTGCTTTTGGACGAGGTGGAAAAGGCCCACCCGGACGTGTTCAACATCCTTTTGCAGGTGCTGGACGATGGCCGCGTTACCGATAGCCAGGGCCGCACGGTGGATTTCAAGAATACCATCATCATTATGACCTCCAACCTGGGCAGTCAGTATTTGCTGGAGGGCATCCAGGACGGGCAGATTACCGCCGATGCGCGGGAGAACGTGATGCGGCTTCTCAAGTCGCAGTTCCGTCCCGAGTTTTTGAACCGTATTGACGATATCGTGTTCTATAAGCCTCTGGAAAAGCAGGAAATCGCGCAGATTGTGCGGCTGATGGCTGCCAGCCTTTCCAAGCGCCTGAGCCAGCGCGATATTACGCTTACTTTGACGGACGCGGCGGTAGACGCCATTGCCGAGGCGGGCTTTGATCCCGTATACGGCGCGCGCCCCCTCAAGAGGTACCTGCAAAGCCATCTGGAAACGATGCTTGCAAGGAAGATTGTGGCGGGAGAGATTTTGCCCGGACAGCAGGTGACTGTGGATGTGGATATAAACGGTGGGTTGAGCGTAAACACGCAGGAACGGCTCAATGAAGGGGTGCAGGGGCAATAGCCCCTGCCGGGGCTTGGGGCGGAGCCCCAAAACCCCCGCGCCGCAGCGCGCATACAAGCAAGCAAACGCGCCAGCCCGCCCGGGCTGGCGCTGCGGCTGTGAGCACCCGTAACAGGAGAGGCACAATGAAGGGGTGCAGGGGCAATAGCCCCTGCCGGGGCTTGGGGTGGAGCCCCAAACCCCCGCGCCGCAGCGCGCATACAAGCAAGCAAACGCGCCAGCCCAAACGGGCTGGCGCTGCGCCTTAATACATACCTTTGAAAATGTCAACACTAAGGGGCTGCCGCATTTCGCTATGCGTCAGCCCCCAAACTGTCGATAAACCTCATAAGTACGCAAAGAGCCGCAGCGCCAGCCCAGACGGGCTGGCGCATCTCTCGCTTGAAAACGCTGCGGCGTAAGGCTTTTGGGGCTCCGCCCCAAACCCCGGCAGGGGTGGACGGAGGGAAGCGGTGCCCCTGTGGGGCATTGGGCGAAGCCCAAAGCGACCCGAAGGATATCAACCGAAACGAGCAGAGGGCACGGCCAGTGCCCTCTGCGACGATTGAGGTTGCGGGCTTATGCCCCTGCACCCCGTTCTTCAAACGCGGAACGCCTCTCAGCCCTTGATAACCAGGGAAGGCGCGGTATACACGCGGGTTTTGAGCTCGCTATCCAAAAGGTAAAGGGCGCGCGCGTCGCCGCCAAAGAGCTCCATCTTGGAAATCAGGTCGTGCGCGTTGCTTTCTTCCTCGCCCTGCTCCTTCACAAACCAATCCAGGAACTGCGTGGCGCGGAAGTCGTTCGCCTTCTGGGCGGCGGCGTAAAGGCCGTGAATGAGGCTGGTAACGTATTCCTCATGCTTGAGGCCCTGCCTGAGCACATCCAAAACCGTGTCGCCCTCAAGCGCGGGCTTGTCAATCGCGCCCAGCCCCACGCGCTTGTTGTTCATGTGCAGGTACTGGTAAAACAGCAGGGCGTGATCCATTTCCTCCTTGGCCTGCACCTCATACCAGTTGGCGAAGCCGGAAAGGCCCTTGTCCTCAAAGAAATTGGCAAAATCCAGATAAAGATAAGCGGAATAAAATTCCTTATTGACCTGCTCGGTAAGCAGCT
>JALEIQ010000268.1 GCA_022769795.1 Clostridiales bacterium | reverse complement strand
CACGCCGGGGAAGGAATTGGCGATCTCCTCCAGCTTTTCCAGGCGCTTGATGTAGTTTTCCAGCGATTCGCGGCGCGCGCCGGGGCGGGCGGCGGAAATCGCGTCGGCGGCCTGCACAAGCACGGCCTCGATGGTCTGGGGCTCCACGTCGTTATGGTGCGCCAGGATGGCGTGAATCACGTCCGGGCTCTCGCGGTACTTGCGGGCAAGCTCCGCGCCCAGGGTTACGTGGGTGCCCTCGGCCTCGTGGTCAACGCCCTTGCCAATATCGTGCAGCAGGCCCGCGCGCTTGGCCAACGCAACGTCCGCTCCAAGCTCCGCGGCCATCATACCGGCCAAATGGCTTACCTCGATGGAGTGCTTGAGCACGTTCTGGCCGTAGCTGGTGCGGTAGCGCAAGCGGCCCAGAATCTTGACCAGCTCGTGGTGGATGCCGTGCTGATGCGTTTCAAACACAGCCTGCTCGCCAGCCTCGCGGATTTGCTGATCCACTTCCTTGCGGGCCTTTTCCACCATTTCCTCAATGCGAGCGGGATGAATGCGGCCATCCATGATGAGCCGTTCCACCGCGATGCGGGCGATTTCGCGGCGCACGGGGTCGAACGCGGAAACGATAACGGCCTCGGGCGTATCGTCAATGATGAGGTCAACGCCGGTGGCGGTTTCCAGGGCGCGGATGTTGCGGCCCTCGCGGCCAATGATGCGGCCCTTCATATCGTCGTTGGGCAGGTTGATAACGCTTACGGTGGTTTCGGCCACGTGATCGGCCGCGCACTTCTGAATGGCCAGGGCGATGATGTTGCGGGCCTTCTTTTCGCCTTCCTCACGGGCGCGGGTTTCCAGCTCGCGCACCATGGCGGCGGCGGAGTGGTAGGCGTCCTTCTGGATGCGGTTGACCAGCATCTGGCAGGCCTCGTCCTGGGTCATCCCGGCGATGCGCTCCAGCTCCGTTACCTGCTTTTGACGGCTTTGCTCAACGTCCTCCTGCATCTTCTGTACGTCGCTTTGCTTTTGGGAAAGCTGCTCCTCGCGCTTTTCCAGCGAATCCTGCTTTTTATCCAGCGCTTCCTCGCGCTGCAAAATGCGGCGCTCGCTGCGCTGCACCTCGGCGCGGCGCTCGCGGCACTCGCGATCCAGCTCCGTCTTCAGGCGCAGCACTTCTTCCTTGGCTTCCAGGATGGTTTCCTTTTTCTTTTCATCCGCTTTGCGCTGCGCGTCCTCAAGCAGGTTTTTTGCATATTCCTCGGTACGGCCAATCTTTTTTTCGCCGGCCTGCTTGCGGTACATATATCCGCCTGCGGCGCCCAGCGCGGCCGTGATCACGGCGATCAAAGCCGCTATGAATCCGTTTACCATGGCTTCCTCCCCTTTCCTTCAAATGTGGGTTTCACAATCTGTTTTTCGTTTTCCGGGGTGGCTTTCTCAAACAAAAAAGCCGGTGAGCAAGGCTCATGCGGCTACATTCCATTCGCTTTTCAGGCTGCGCGCAACAACGCCCCGCAAATGTGAGGGCAAACCGATAAAGGCGGCGCGAATAACGCCAAGCCCTTATCCCGCCCGCGCACAGGGGCGCGGAGCATACGCGAAACCATGTTCATATACCCATACAAAACGCGCTTGGGCGTTCTGATAAGCAAAACCCGTAGCAGCGGCGCAGGCCGCGCGGGGGGAAGCCAGAAGGTGGGAATATATTTCGCAAAACAGCAGGGCCTTCGCATAAAGCGGTAAGCCCATGTAGCCGACTACCTTATTATAGACGCATCCCGCCAATGTGTCAATACGGGAAAAAAGCCGCCTGGCCCGCGCATTTGACACAGGGGAAGCCATAAAGCTATAATACTATGGAAAATGAAGGGAAGGAATGATGCGTTTGGTCTTTTCCAGCCTGACCTTTCTGCTGCTGTTCCTGCCTGTTACGGTGGGGTTGTATTTTCTGTCCTCCAAAATCCGGTGGAAGAACACGGTGCTGCTGGCCGCTTCGCTGGTTTTTTACGCCTGGGGCGAGCCGCTGTGGGTGTTTGGGCTCATCGGGCTTACGGCCCTGGTATGGGTCGCCTCGGCGGGCGTGGCAAAGGCGCGCGCGACCTGGGGGCGCGCGCTGTGGCTTGCGCTTGGCGTGGCGGGGCCCATGGCGGCGCTGGCGTATGTGAAATACGGCGCGTTTCTGCTAAAGCCGCTGCTGGGCCTTATGCATGTGGAGCTTGCGCCGGTGCGGATGCCGCTGGGCGTATCCTTTTTCACGTTCCAAATCGTTACCTATGTGGTGGATGTGTACCGCAAGCCGTCGCTCTATCAAAAAAATCCTCTGGATTTGCTTGTGTATGTGAGCTGCTTTCCGCAGCTTGTGGCGGGCCCGATTGTGCGCTACCGGGACGTGGCCGCCGAAATGAACGAGCGCGCAACCTCCATGGAGGACTTTACCTGCGGCATGAAGCGCTTTGCCTGCGGCTTGGGCAAAAAGGTGCTGCTTGCCAACATCTGCGGAAAAATCGTCAGCGACGTGCTAAGCAACCAGGCGCGGTATGGAATGAGCGTGGCGGGCGGCTGGTATATGGCGGCGCTGTATTCCCTGCAAATTTATTTTGACTTTTCCGGCTATTCTGATAT
>JALEIQ010000204.1 GCA_022769795.1 Clostridiales bacterium | reverse complement strand
TGTTGCGAACGCTACGCGCAACGCCATACATTGAAACTGCAAGGAGTGTTCACAAATGTTCCGTACCTACCAGCCCAAGAAGCGTCAGCGCAGCAAGGTGCACGGCTTCCGTGCCCGTATGTCCACCAAGAACGGCCGCCGTGTGCTGGCCGCCCGCCGCCGTCGCGGCCGCAAGGTGCTCAGCGCCTAAGCGCAGCGTATGAATGCTTGATAGCGTAATTGGTAAAGCCCGCCCCATTTCGAGGAACTGGTGAAGTGGGTACGGGCTTTTCCGATATCGCCAAACAGGGAAAGGACGATGGCGCAGCTTTGCAAAGGCAGCATCGATTGGGCCCCAACAGGCAGTTTGCCTACGTGTACCGCCGTGGCAAGCGCGTTGCCTGCAAGGATTTGAGCCTGCTTTTTGTAAAAAGCGGCCGTCAAAAGCGCATTGGCTTTTCCGTAAGCAAAAAGGTTGGGGTGGCTGTGGTGCGCAACCGCACTAAGCGCCGCCTGCGCGAATGTGTGCGTCCGTTGCTGCCGGGTATGCGCAACGGGCTGTATGTGTTTGTGGCGCGCCCGTCCGCGGCGGAATGCTCGTATGCGCAGCTTGAGGGCGCCGTAAAGCACCTGCTGCGCAAGGCGGAGGCGTTTCAGGCGGAGGAAGCGGGGCGCGGCCAGTGATTCGCCGCTTTATGCTTACGCTGATTCGCCTGTATCAGCGCCACATCAGCGCACATACGCCGCCCGCGTGCCGTTTTCAGCCCACATGCTCGCAGTATGCCTATACGGCAATCGAGCGCTTTGGCCCCCTTAAGGGCGGCTGGCTGGCGCTGAAACGCCTGCTTCGCTGCAATCCTTTTTGCAAAGGCGGCTATGACCCTGTGCCTGAGGAACCGGGCACCACATTAAGGAGGGAATAGTTCCCGATGAACGACATACTGGTCGGCATCCTCAATGGTATCAACTCCGTTATCCAGAACTATGGCTGGAGCATGATCGTGTTCACGCTTCTCATCAAGCTGCTTATTATGCCCCTTGATTACAAAAGCCGCAAGAGCATGCGCCGCATGACCAACCTGCAGCCCGAAATGATGAAGCTGCAAAAGAAGTACGCCAACGACAAGGAGAAGCTTAACCAGAAAACCGCCGAGTTGTACCGTCGTGAGGGCGTAAGCCCCATGAGCGGCTGCCTGCCGATGATGGTATCCATGGTGATTTTGTACATCATGTTCGCCGCTATGCGCACGGTAGCCAATACGCAGCTAGCCAGCCAAACCCTTGAGCTGCTTACCACGGGCGTGCAGACCAACGAGAGCTGGCTGTGGATTAAGAATATCTGGATGCCGGACAGTCCGTTTAACGCTGTTATGGCGGATACCACCAACCTACGCATGATTCCGGCGGATATCTGGGCCAGAACCTTTGCCGCGCTGAGCGCCGATAAGGTGAGCGCTCTGGCCGCGCTGGGCATTGACGCATCCACGATCAGCGGTGATACCGTGTTTGCCGCGCTGCAAACACTGCCGCAGTATGTGGAGGAAACCAAGCTGTGGGCTACCATGCCGCATCTGAATTTGATCATTGCCAACTTGAGCATCTACGCCAACAACAACGGTTGGTTTATCTTGCCGTTGCTGGCCGCCGTTACCCAGTATTTAATGACGCTGAGCCAGCCGCAGCCCGCTGCGACGGATCCCAACAATCCGCAAGCCAGCACCGGTAAGTTCATGAAATATTTCTTTCCCCTGTTCTCGCTGTGGATTTGCTCCAGCCAAAACGCGATGTTCTCCCTGTATTGGGTCGTGAGCAACATTTTTGCCTGGGTTCAGAGCGTTGTGATGAACAAGATTTTTGAGGACAAGGAGAAGAAAGAGCAGCAAGCCATAGGGGAGGGATCTTTGAAATGAGGTCTGTGGAATCCAGTGCCAAAACGATGGAAGAGGCCGTAACGCAGGGCCTTGAAAAGCTGGGCGTGTCCTTTGCCGATGTAAAGATCGATATCCTGGACGAGGGCAGCAAGGGCTTTTTGGGCATCTTGGGCGGCAAGCCCGTTGTGGTACGCCTGACTGTGCGCGAGGACGCGGAGGGAAGCGATGATGTGCTTTCTTCCGTTGGGCTGGAGGAGGCGGTTAAAGCGCCTGAAAAGAAGCCCGCTCGCAAGCGCGCGCAGAAGCCTGCCGCCGAAAAGGCGGAAAAACCCGCCCGCGAGCCTCAGCCCGCGAAGGCAGAAAAGCCCGCGAAGGCGGAGAAGCCTGCCAAGGCGGAAAAGCCTGTGGCGGCGGAAGCACCCAAGCCTGAAAAGAAGCCCGAAGCGCCCGTGCAGGCGGCGGCGGAAAACGCGGATTTCGAGGCCGACTCGGCAGAAGCGCGCGCTAAAGGCTTTTTGAGCGATGTAACCCGTCTGATGGGCGTGGAAGTAAGCGTGAACGTGCACCGTGATGAAGAAGGCAATGTGCGCGTGGACATGTTTGGCGATACGCTGGGCATTTTGATTGGCCGTCGCGGCGAAACGCTGGATGCGCTGCAATACCTGACCAGCCTGTACGTAAACCGTGGCCGCGACGAATATACCCGCGTGACGCTGGATACGGAGAATTACCGCGCCAAGCGCGAGGAATCGCTGCGCCGGTTGGCTAACCGCATGGCAAACCGCGCCGTGAAAACCGGGCGCAAGGTGGTTATGGAGCCGATGAATCCCTACGAGCGCCGGATTTTGCACAGCGCTTTGCAGCAGAACGACGCTGTAACGACCCATAGCGAGGGCGAGGAGCCTAACCGCCATGTGGTGATTACGCTCAAGCAGCAAGGCTAAGCGGCGCAACGCCTTTTGAACAGCCGTGGAGAGTGCTCCATGGCTGTTTTGTAAATGATGGAGCCTCTTGGTTGAGAAAAACAGCGGCGCTGTGTTATAATAAATTTGTTTT
>JALEIQ010000199.1 GCA_022769795.1 Clostridiales bacterium | reverse complement strand
AACGGCAAGCGCATCATGCTCAGCGCGCATATGGATCACATCGGCTTCATCGTTGTGGCGGCGGAGAAGGAAGGCTTCCTGCGCGTGATGCCCGTGGGCGGAATTGGCCTGGCTGTGAGCCGCACCCGCCACGTCAGCTTTGAAAACGGCGTGCAGGGCGTGATTGTGCAGGAGCCTGTGCGCGAGGGCGAAACCCCCGCTATGAAGCATATGTTCATCGATATCGGCGCGGCGGACGAGGCCGAGGCCCTCTCCATGGTGCAGCTGGGCGACGTGGCCGTGTACGCCAACGATTGCTTCCGCCTGGGCGAGCACCGCGTGGCCGCCCCTGCCATGGACGACCGCGTGGCCTGCGCCCTGCTGGTGAGCGTGCTTGAGGCGCTGCCCCAAACCCGCAATACCGTGATTGCCGTGTTCTCCACGCAGGAGGAAGTGGGCTGCCGCGGCGCGAAAACCGCCGCTTACGCGGTGGAGCCCGACGTGGGCATCGCCCTGGACGTGACCGCCAACGGGGATACGCCCGAAACCAAGCAGCCCGCCGTGCGCCTGGGCGACGGCGCGGCGGTCAAGATTATGGATCGCGGAAGCATTTCCAACCCCGCGCTGGTGGAGGAGCTGCTGGCCGCGGGCGCTCGCGCGGGCGTGAAAACGCAGCGTGAGGTGCTGCCCTTCGGCGGCACGGACGCAAGCGCCATCCAGCTCACCCGCGGCGGCGTTCGGGTATGCACGGTCAGCATCCCCTGCCGCTATGTGCACAGCGCGTGCGAGGTCATTGACCTGCGCGACGTGGAGGCGGCCAAGGCGCTGCTTGTGGAATACCTGAAATAAAGCGCCGGGCGCGCGGCCCTTGCCTTTGCGGGAGCCGCGCGTTCAAACTGTCGATAAACCTCATAGATACGCAAAAAGCCGCAGCGCCAGCCCCGCCGGGCTGGCGCATCTCTCGCTTAAAAACGCTGCGGCGTAAGGCTTTTGGGGCTCCGCCCCAAACCCCGGCAGGGGTTGACGGAGGGAAGCGGTGCCCCTGTGGGGCATTGGGCGAAGCCCAAAGCGACCCGCAGGATATCAACCGAAACGAGCAGAGGGCACGGTCAGTGCCCTCTGCGACGATTGAGGTTGCGGGCTAATGCCCCTGCACCCCGTTCTTTTTCGACGGCCTGAGCCGCGCCCTTTCAAACTGGCGAAAAGCCCAAAAACACGAATCCCTTTTGTGACAACAATCCCTTTGTTTTTTCCTTGCATTTTCATATGCACTGTTGTATAATGAACGCGTAACCAATAGAAAGGGGGCTACAAACACCATGAAGTCTGTGAACATTAAGCTTAGCTTGGCTGAGAACGTGAAAGCGTTCGTGAACATCGTCAATCGTTACCCCTATGATGTGGATTTACGCGCAGGCCGCCATGTGGTGGATGCGAAGTCCATTCTGGGTATCTTCAGCCTGGATCTTAGCAAGCCCATCACGATGGAGATCTATACCGACTCCTGCGACGATCTACTGGAAGACATCAAGCCCTTCGTGGCCTGATGCGCCGCCTGCCGCGGGCAGGCCTTTCTCACCACGCAATGTGTGCCCTTGTGGCATTCAAATGGGCAAAGCGATTGGCTTTGCCCATTCTTTTGATTTGAAGCATTCTTTTTGATTCTGGAGGACGCAATGCCGTTTCAATCTCCCAAACGCAAGGTAATGGACGCGGAAAACAAGCTGCGCGTTCTCATGTGTCTGGGCGAGCTGGGCATGGCCACAGCGGAGCAGTTGTGGCCCTTTGTGGCCCGGCTGGAGCTGATGGAATACCTGCCCTTCTGCGTGTTTGTGGACGAGCTGAAAAAGGATGGCGCCATCGCCGTGGGTAGCCACGCGCTGGAGGGCGTTATGTACCTGACGGAGCAGGGCGAGCATACGCTGCGCCTGTTTGGTGGCCGTGTGCTGCCCGCCGACAGGAAGCGCATCCTTGAGGCGGCGCCCGGCTATGCCGCCAGCCTGAGCGAGCGCCGTCAGGCGCGAGCCGCTTACGAGCGCGCCCCCAAGGACGAGTACCGCGTGGCCTGCACCGTGCGCGAGGGCGATGTGCCCGCGCTGTTTTTGCGGCTTGCCACGCGCAACGCGGCGCTGGCCCACAGGACGGCGGCAGGCTTTCGCGCCTGCGCGCCTAGGCTGCTTACGCTGCTGTATACGCTGCCCTTTTCCCCGCGGCAGTCCGGCGCGCTTCCCCTGGCCCATACGCAGGATGACGCTCTGGCCATGGCCACGGACGGAACGCCCGCGCTGTGCGCCTACGGCGGCCCCGAGCGCGCCGCGTGCGTACGCCTGCGCGGAGAGAAGGCCGAGTTTACCGTGCTTTTGCTTTTGCCCGATGAGGCAGCCGCGCAGAGCTGGGCAAAGGCCGCGTTCAGCCGGGAAAGTGAGCTTGCGGCCCAAATCACCGCCGTGCTTGCCGGTGGGGAGCCATGAGTATGCAGCCGCTGTTGAATGCCGTGAAGGCTGTGCTGATGGAGGCGGACCTGTACCATAGCGGCGCGCGGCTTTTGTGCGCCGTAAGCGGCGGTGCGGACAGCGTCGCGCTGTTGCATGCGCTGTGCCGCCTGAGGAATGACGCGGGTTATACGTTGGAGGCTGTGCATGTGCAGCATGGCCTGCGCGGCGAAAGCTCGCTGGCGGACGAGCAATTTGTGCGCGGCCTGTGCGCGCGGCTGAACGTGCCCCTGCATGTGGAGCGGGCGGGCCTGACCGGCGGCATGGACGACCCCGGGGCGGAAACGCGCGCGCGGGAGAGCCGCCGCCGCATCTTTGCCGTTCAGATGGACGCGCTTTCCATGGACGCGCTGCTTACGGCGCATCATCGCGGCGACCAGGCCGAAACGGTGCTCATGCACCTGCTGCGCGGCGCGGGAGCCGAGGGATTGTGCGGCATGCAGCCATCCGCCGCCTTTGGGCGCGGCGTGGCGCTGCGGCCCTTTTTGGGGCTTTCCAAACAGACGCTGCTGGATGCGCTGAACGCGGAGGGCCTTTCGCATTGCGAGGATGAAAGCAACCAAAGCGCGGTCACGCCCCGCAACGCTTTGCGGCTGAATGTGATGCCTGCGCTGGAAAAGCTGTTTCCCGGGGTGGAGGGGCATATCGCCCAGGCGGCGGAAGCGCTGCGGGTGGACGAGCGCCTGCTGGCGGCGCGGGCGGAAGCGCTGCTGAACGAAGCGCTCCTGCGCCTGCCGCCCGTGTATGCGCTGAACCGCCGGCCGCTGTTGGACGCGCCGGAGGCGCTTGTGAGGCGCGCGCTGCGTGCGTGGTTTGTATCGGGCGCGGCGCTGTGCGGCGTGCGCATGGAGGAAAGAGCCCTGTCCCATGAGGATACGCGGGCGCTGTATGCGCTGCTCAACGCGCCCGGCGGCACGGCCTTGAACCTGCCCTATGGCCTCAAGGCCGTGACGGGGCGCGCGCACATGCACCTATGTCGCCAATCCGGCGAGGCATTGGAGCCCATGCCCGGCTTTGCGCCCGTTGCGGTGGCGCCGGGCCGCGCGCGGTACGTCCTGCCGGGCCTGACGCTTGCCGCGCAGCCTGCCCAGCCGGGCGGTTCCCTGCCTGAAAACCCCTCGTGCGTGGTGCTCAGCCCCGAGGTGCTTGCGCGGGGCCCCGTGCTGCGCGCCCCCCGTCCCGGCGACCGGATACGTCCCTTTGGCGCGCCCGGCGCGAAGCCTCTGCGCCGCTGCCTGACTGACCGCAAGACTGATCCCTTTCTGCGCCCGCTGTGCTTTGTGCTGGCTGTGGAAAGCGATGTGCTGTGGATTCCCCGCCTGGCAAGCGCGGAGGGATTGCGGCTGACCTACGTACCTGAGGGCTCCCTGCGGCTTTGCGTAGCCCAAAGCGCGCTGTAAGCCCCGAGCATACAAAGGAGTGAAGTCATTCATGGAGAACCAACGCACCCTCTACAATGATCTGGACAGCATCCTCTATACCCGCGAGCAGCTTCAGGAGGCGGTCAGCGCCCTGGGCGCGCGCATTACGCGGGATTATGCGGGCAAGAAACCCGTGCTCGTTTGCATCCTCAAGGGCGCAAGCGTATTCTTCTGCGACCTGATCCGCCAGATCGATTTGCCTTTGGAGCTTGAATTCATGGCGGTTTCCAGCTATGGGGCCAGCACCAAGTCCAGCGGCGAGGTGAAGCTTGTCAAGGATCTGGATCGCAGCATCCTGGGCCGCGATGTGATTATCGTGGAGGATATTGTGGACAGCGGCATGACCCTCAACTTCCTCAAAAAATCCCTCATTTCGCGCGGCGCGGCCAGCCTGCGCATTGCCGCGCTGATGGACAAGCCCGCCCGCCGTGTAGCGCCCCTTACGGTGGATTACTCCTGCTTTGAAATCCCGGATGCATTTGTGGTGGGCTACGGCCTGGACTACAACGAGCTGTACCGCAACCTGCCAGACGTGGGCATTCTGTCCCCCCGTATCTACGCCGGCGAGGAATGAAATGGGAGCGCTTCCATACACTTATTAAAGCGTAATTGGCCGTTTGTAAGTGTTATACACACAAATGGCGCTTGTGTTTTTCATTCGGTGGGGATATAATGTGTGCGGTTGCATTCGGGTCTGTGGTTGAAAGCCGATGCCAGACGCGGGCAAAGCGGTCCACGTAAGCCGGACAAAGCTTCGGTGAGCATGGCGCGTTCTAGATGTAAGTCCGACCGCCGCCAGGCGGCGAGAGAGGGCGCGTAGGGCGCAAAAGCGATGAGCAAACCCTCCCGTCGGCGAGTGTGGGGTCAAAGACCAGGTCAGCCGGATGCACAAATCATTGATCGGAGGTTCCCCTACCATGTACGAAGACAAGACGTTGGTATGCCGCGACTGTGGCGCTGAGTTCGTGTTTACTGCCGGTGAGCAGGAGTTCTACGCCGAGAAGGGCTTCCAAAACGAACCCACCCGCTGCAAGGAGTGCCGTGCCGCCCGCAAGGCCAATCGCGCTTCCGCTCCCCGTGAGATGTTCGAAACGACCTGTGCCGCCTGCGGGGCGCCCACGACCGTTCCCTTCATCCCCAAGAGCGACCGCCCCATCTATTGCAGCGAGTGCTTCGCCGCCCATCGCCAGGCGTAACCAAACGCAAATAGGCGGACCGTAGTTTTGCGGCCCGCCTTTTTTGCATGCATGCCCCGCGTTCCAGCGGCGCGTCCGGGGGAAGGGGTAGAGCGTTCCCGCCGCCGTATGCCGCATAATGCCGCCGAAGGGCGGCGCCCCTTCAAGCCGCAAAGGGCTTTTGAATAGACTAACGCCCGGCGGCCTCCCTTTGGGGGAAGCCGCCGGGCGGCTTTGTTTGGAGCTGTTGGGCCTATTGGTTGCCCTTGATAGCGCCCACAATCAGGCAAACCGCCACGGCAACGCCCAATAGAACCAGTATGGCGTCCAGCAGCCAGATGGGCATGAAGCGCAGCTTTTCGTAAACGCGCTCCTTGGCGTTTTGAGGGCCCTTGGGCGCGTTGCCCTCATCCCGGGTGATAACGGTTTGCTCGTCCGCCATACGGCCGCCTCCTTTTGAAGCTTACTTCTTGGTGAGGTACTTGCGCAGGTCAAGCGCAACGGCGATGATGATAACCAGGCCCTGCACAATGTAGGTGTAGCTGGTTTCAATGCCCATGAACTGCATGGCGATTTTGAGCAGCTCAAACACCAGCACGCCGATGAGGATGCCGCTGATTTTACCAACGCCGCCGTTTACGGAAACGCCGCCGATGGTGCAGCCCGCGATGGCTTCCAGCTCGTAGCCCTGGGCGGTGTTTACGGACGCGCCGCCGCTCTTGGAGGCCATCAGGAAG
>JALEIQ010000198.1 GCA_022769795.1 Clostridiales bacterium | reverse complement strand
GATATGGAGCGCCGCTTTGCGCGCAGGGGCGAAATAGGGCGGGAACGCATGGCGCAGTGGCTTCGGGAAGCGCCGGTGGGGTTTGTTGCAAGCCATTTGCTCTATAAGCCGCTGAAGCTTACCTTGCAGCACATGAATACGGTGGATTTGCTGCCGGACAGGCTGATGGCGCTGTGGTGGTGGCTGTGCCTGGCGGTGGCCGTATGGGGGCTTCTGTGCCCGCGGATGGGCGGCAGGGCCGGGGTGGGCTATTATGCGCCCGCCGTTTACCTGCTGGTTGGCACGATGGTTACGGCCTTCTATGTGCCTTTGGCGCGCTATGGGGTATCGCATATGCCCATTTGGCTGTTCTATACGGGCGCGGGTGGGGCGGACCTTATGCGCAGGCTGCGCGGAGCGCTTGCGGGCCGTGCAAAACAAAGCCATATGGCATGATGATTTTCCGCCTCCCGGTACAAACTACCAGGGAGGTGTGAGGAATGAGAAAAGGGCTTTTTCGCTATGGATGGCGGGTCGGCAGCGTGCCCGGCGATACGCCGCCGGACAGCGAGGACGCGGCCCAGCTTGACGGCGGGGCGGCGCAGTCCCGGCAGGAGCAGGAGGCCGATATGGAAAAGGCCAGCCTTGTGGTGCGGCAAATCGACCGTTGGATAGCCTCCATGGAGCGGCTGCGCCTGGCGGAATACGTGCGCTATGTGGACGACCGAAAGCGGCTGTTTTGGACCAGCTTTTTCAGCGGCGTGGCGCGCGGCGTGGGCATGGCGGTGGGCTTTACCATATTGGGCGCCGTGCTTGTGCTGATTTTGCAGGATTTGGCCCGGCACAACCTGCCGCTGATTGGCGACGCGCTGGCGCAGATTGTGAGCGTGGTGCAAAAACGCTTGGAATAGGGGACGGGCATGAAACGGATAATCGGCATAATGCTTGCCGTGACGCTGGCGGATGCGGGCAGCAAGTGGCTGGCGGCCCAGCTGTTGGGGGACGGATGCGTTTCGCTGGGCTGGCTTGTGGAGCTGCGCATCACCCACAATACCGGCATGGCGCTTGGCATTTTTCAGGGAAATAGGCTGGCCGGGCTGCTGCTGCCGACGGCGGTGATTGTGTGCGGCTGGCTGCTTTTGCGGCGTTACCGCACAACAGGCTTTACACAGGTGGCCTATGGGCTGCTTTTGGGCGGCTTTCTGGGCAACTTTGGGGAACGCCTGTGGCGCGGCGCGGTGCTGGATATGATCTATTTTCCGTTTCTGCCGTGGTTTGTGTGCAATGTGGCGGATATTGCCATCAGCGCGGGCGTGGTCATGCTGGCGGCAAGCCTGCTTTGGCGTCCCGGAGATTGGCAGGAGCGCTGAGGCGGCAGGTGGGAGGACGAATGCAAAAGATTGAAACGCAGGCGCGCGAAACGGCGCGGCTGGATGTGCTGGCCGCCGAAGCGGCTGGGAGCAGCCGCTCGCAGGCGGCGCGCTGGATAGAGGCCGGGTTGTGCGCGGTGGACGGGCAGGCGCAGCGAAAGCCCGCGTTTAAGGTCACGGTGGGCGCGAGGCTGGAGCTGAACGTGCCGGAACCCGTGGAATGCGCCGTGGAAAAGGAAAACATTCCGCTGGATATTCTTTATGAGGACGTGGATGTGGCGGTGGTGGTAAAGCCCTGCGGGATGGTTGTGCACCCGGCGGCGGGCAATGAAAGCGGAACGCTGGTGAACGCGCTGCTCTACGCCATGGAGGATTTAAGCGGCATTGGCGGGGTGAAGCGCCCTGGCATTGTGCACAGGCTGGACAAGGATACCAGCGGCCTGCTGATGGTGGCCAAAAACGACGCGGCGCACCAAAGCCTGAGCGACCAGCTGCGCGCGCGCACCATGGAAAAGCACTATCTGGCCGTGGTGGACGGCTGCATGCGCGAAACGGAGGGGCTGGTAGACAAGCCCATTGCGCGCAGCAAAAAGGATCGCAAGCGCATGGCGGTTGATCCCGAGGGACGGGAAGCCCTCACGGAATGGAGGCTGCTGGAAAACCTGAAAAACGCCGCGCTGCTGGACGTACACATTCTGACCGGGCGTACGCACCAGATACGGGTACACATGCAAAGCCTTCATCATCCCGTGGCGGGCGATCCCATCTATGGGCAAAAAAACGGCGTGCGCGCGCCCAGACTGATGCTGCACGCATACACCCTGGCATTTGACCACCCCGTAACCGGCGAACGGCTGCGCTTTACCGCGCCCCCGCCGGAGGCGTTTACGCAGGCGGTGCGCAAATGGCGGCTTGACCCTGCCGCGCCCCTGCCGTACCGGGCGGATTGACGCGCGCTTTGCGCGCGGGGCCGTCGAAAAAGCTCGCCTGCGGCGATCTTTTCCACCGAAACGGGTTCACCTGCGCCTTTGGCGCGGCCGGTGAACCCTGCAAGGAAACCTTGCTACGCAAGGCTTCCGAACCCACCGCACATGTCGCTGGGTTCGGATTACAGTCGGAGGGGACGGAGGTAAGCGCAAGGGCAGCATGGCAA
>JALEIQ010000341.1 GCA_022769795.1 Clostridiales bacterium | reverse complement strand
CTGTCTGCTGTGTAGGAGACTTAGGATTCAAAAGTGCAGACGATGTGCGCGCTATCTGCGTCTGGTTAACAAAAAACAGATGCATCATTCCACGCCAAGTCAGGCTCTGTTTCTTGCCTTCTTTGCTGCTGAGAATCTGTATCCGCGATGCTTGTGTTGTCACTTGTGTCAAATGCAATAGCAGATAACGGAACAGCCAAGATGGCGGCTGGAACAATCGCCGTAGTAAACAACCCAAGCGCAGACGACCGGCTTAACCTTAGAACGAGGCCAGATCAAGAGAAACCTACGCTTGGGAAATACTATAACGGCACCTATCTTGAGGTCTTAAGCGATGAGAAAGATGGCTGGGTGAAAGTTCGCGTTTTTGAACTGGAAGGATACATGATGGCAAAATTTTTGGCGCGCCCAGATCAGCTTGAAATTGGTGCGTCAACAGTTCCCGCTGTGAAAATTCAAAACCCAAATGGCGCAGGGTTGAACTTGCGCAAGACGCAATCGACGAATTCTTCTTCTCTTGGCTTATATACAAACGGATCAACGGTACGGGTATTCGGTGCGAGTGAAACATGGTGTCATGTGCAAACTGAGGATGGAAATGTTGGATTTATGCTGCGGGAGGGCTTATCACCGGCTCCTGAGTTCGAAAAGACCAGCCCCACCGGCGACGAGCTTGAAGGCTCCTGGTTTGGTAAACCGGGCGATCCCATCACGGAGGACTTTATGCCAGGGGGGAATGGCTGACATTCTTAAATGCCATGCAGTGCTTTCTTTACTAGATACTAAAAATAAAAGGGGCTGTCGCATTTTCCTCTTTCTGCGACAGGCCCTTTTGCTGGTGACCCATCGGAGGCTCGAACTCCGGACACCTTGATTAAAAGTCAAGTGCTCTGCCAACTGAGCTAATGGGTCATCTCTGTGGAAACGAGAACTTCATTGAATGCGAAGAAACGCACACTGAAGAAGCTTTCGAAGCCACGGTTGACATCTTATCACAGTTAAAAGATGGTGTCAAGCCCTCTGTTGGAAATAAACAGGGCGACAATTGCCAGCGTTTGTATTGCCAACTTTCTGTGACACTCATCACAAAATTTCGGCACAATGCAGCTGAATCACTTTAGATTACGGAAATAAATTTACATGCAGACTTTT
>JALEIQ010000337.1 GCA_022769795.1 Clostridiales bacterium | reverse complement strand
CGCTGGTCTTTATGGTCGCGTTGTTTTTGGTCGCGCCCGGGCTAAGCTCAAGCGTTGGCGTTCTTGTGCCTGTGGGCGCGCTGATCGCCATCGGCGCGGCGCGCATCATGTATAACAAAGGCATGCTGGGCGGAGCCCCCGCGCAGACTCAGGAGGAAGCAAAATGACCGTTTTGTGGATACTTCTTGCGCTTATTCTCGCGTTTATCGCCGTTATTGTGGTGCGAGTCATCCTTTTCCAGCCAAAAGCTGAACCAAAAGTGGAGAGCGTGTCCTTTCCCGTGGATGCGGAAAAGGCCGCCGAACACCTGCGGCGGATGATTCGCTTAAAAACCGTGAGCAGCCGCGATGAAAGCCAAATCGACATCAAGGAGTTTGAAAAGTTCCAGGCGCTGCTGCCCGAGCTATATCCCAATGTGTACAGGGTATGTCAATACGAGCGTGTCAGCAGGCACGGCATCCTGCTGAAATGGCCCGGCAAAAGCGCCCAAAGCCCCTCCGTGCTCATGGCGCATTATGATGTGGTTCCCGTCAACGAAGCCGAATGGGACGAACCGCCCTTTGAGGGCGTAATCAAGGACGGCGAGCTATGGGGGCGCGGCACGCTGGACACCAAGTGCACCCTGCTTGGCGTGATGGAAGCGGCGGAAAGCCTCATTCAGCGCGGCTTTGTGCCCGCCAACGACGTGTACCTTGCCTTTGGCGGCGACGAGGAATGCATGGGCGGCGACGCGCCCGCCATTGTGGATGAGCTGGAGCGCCGTGGCGTGCGTCCCGCCTTTGTGCTGGACGAGGGCGGCGCGATTGTTGAAAACGTATTTCCCGGTGTGAAGGAGCCTGCCGCTCTGATAGGCATTTCCGAAAAGGGCAGCGCCTTTGTGGATATTGCGGCCAAGGGCAAAGGCGGCCATGCCAGCGCGCCGCCCTCCCGGCAAAGCGTGGGCCTGCTTGCGCGCGCGCTGGACCGGCTGGCCAGCCATCCCATGCCCTTTGCCATGACGCCGCCCGCCGCCGAGATGTTTGACCTGATGGGCCGCCATTCCACCTTTGCCTTAAAACTTGTGTTCGCCAATCTATGGTGCTTCCGCCCCTTGTTGAACATGATCTGCAAGGCCAGCGGTGGCGAAATGAACGCCCTTGTGCGCACCACCTGCGCCCTTACGCGCTTAACCGGCGCGGACGCTTACAACGTGCTCCCCAACGAGAGCCGCGCGGGCGTTAACGTGCGCGTCATCTGCGGTGAAACCGTTTCGCAGGCGCAGGCGCGCATGGAGCGAATCATTAACGATCAGAACGTTACCGTTACCGTTGTGGACGGGAACGACCCTTCCCCTGTTTCTCCCACCAACGCGGAGCCCTGGGAACGTCTAAGCACAGCCATTCTCCAAACCTACCCCGGCGTTCTGGTATCGCCCTATCTGATGCTGGCGTGCAGCGACAGCCGGCACTACTGCCGCATTTGCCCCAACGTATACCGTTTTTCCGGCATGCCGCTAAGCAAGGAGCAGCGCGGTATGATTCATAATCGCAACGAGCGCATTCCGCTGAAGCTGCTGCCGGATACCGTGTCCTTCTTTGGCCGCGTACTTCTGCGCTGCTAGGCTTATAAATCGGCCTTGTTTTGAGAGAAAGCGGAGAAAAATCGTATCCAAATGCGATTTTTTCTCCGCTTTTGTCTTGCTTTTTTCCAATTATGCTGATAAAATATCTAATTGGCACATCCTTGCGCTGCGCGTTAGGACGCAGCGCCATACGTCCAAGAGGAGGTGAATGGAATGAATAGGTATGAACTGACCTACATCATCGACACCGCGCTGGAGGAGAATGCTCGCAAG
>JALEIQ010000156.1 GCA_022769795.1 Clostridiales bacterium | reverse complement strand
ACCGGCGACTGGCGCAGCGATTTGGTGGCTGTGGCGCAGACGCAGGTTGGTTATGCGGAAAGCACGCAGGATTTTATTATTAACGAGGCAGGAGATGTAGAGGGATATACGCGCTATGGCAAGTGGTATGGCGCTCCCTATGGAGAATGGTGCGGCATGTTCATTTCCTTCTGCCTGAATTATGCCAACATCCCGGAAACGGCGTTCCCGCGCGCAGCGCATTGCGGCGAGTGGGTGGACGCGCTGAACAGGATGGGCCTGTATGAGGAAAGCAGCAGCGGCTATGTACCCACGGAGGGCGATCTGGTTTTCTTCAACTGGGAAGGGGACGGTTCGGCTGACCATGTGGGAATCGTTGAAAGCGTGAACGGCGGAACTATTGACGCCATTATGGGCAACGCCGGTAAGCTTGTTCAAAGCAAGAGCTATGCGCTGGGTGACGCCTGCATTACCGGCTATGCCAGCATGGAAGCGGCTATGCGCAAAGCCGGTCTGCTGGAGGACGCGAAGGACAGCGAGAGCGACGACGTGCAGGCCGAAGCGGAGCGCAAAGACGTTACTCTTGAAGCGCGTTGGGAAGGCGAAACGCTTGGCGTGGGCGACACGGTAACGCTGACCGCGCAGAACGCCGATGGCGCGCTGCTTTGGCAATACATGGATGAAAACGGCGAGTGGCAGCTTGCCCAGGAGGGCGGCGAGAGCTTCGCTTTTGAAGTGACGCAGGAGAATTGCCAGTGGTCGTGGCGTGCAATTTACGCCAGTGACAGTGCAAGTGCAGAGAACGCAGAGAGCACTGAGAGCGCCGAGAATACTGAGGACACCGAGAGCGCGGAGAACGTCGAGAATACCGAAAGCACCGAGAACGCTGAAAATACAGAGGATGACGAATAATGAAAAAGAATTACGTTAAAAGGGCGCTGGCTTGGCTATTGGCGGTATTGCAGCTACTGGCCTGCACATCCTTGGCGGAAACGATCATAGACGGAGTTTCCACCTTCTCCGTTTCGGAATTTACGGGCGGCTATACCGTGCGCTTTTTGGATATGAACGGCGATGAGGTTTACCAGGTGACGGACGTGGACTATGCAGCGTTCATGGACGGCCCGTTTTCCAAACTGGTGGAGGCGCATCCCGAATACGCAACCGTGGTGTGGAGCGTATCGGGGAAGTACCGGGTGATTAACAACACGGAAGTGTTCATGCAGCCGGAAAACGCCGTAGCTCAGGTGGGGGACAAGGTATATCCCACGTTGCAGGCGGCCATTGACGCGGATGAAACCACACAGGACAGTATCATTCTGCTGTTGGCGGATACCAAGGAGAGCATCAATACCAGGGGCAAGAGCTTCATCTTGGATATGGGCGGGCACCTTCTGACGGCTGTTAACGCGGGCGAACACGCTTATACGCAGAATGGCGGCAAAGTGCTGCTGATGCAAGGCACCATTACCGGCAAGGACTTCAAGGGGGAGCGCGACAATCTTGGTTCGGGCGTTTTCGTCGCGGGCAATGGCACGCTGACTGCGAGCTATGTGACTATTGAAGATAACAAGAATGATTATGGCGGCGGCCTGCGCGCAAACGGCGCGACTGTTGAACTGGAAAACTGTATCATTAGGAATAATTCCGCCTCCGGAGAAAGCACTGGATATGGCGGCGGAATTTACGTGTACAATTCGAGCACCCTAAAGGGGAGCAATCTGACTGTTAGCAACAATAGCAGCTTATATTATGGCGGCGGTATCTATGCGGCGGACAGCACGCTGAACCTTGAAAGCGGTTGTGTTGTAGACAATAACAAGAACGAAGATGCAAAGAACGGCTATGGCGCTGGAATCTATATGAAGGGTAAGTCCACCCTCACGGGCAAGGGGCTGACAATTAGCAATAACATTTCAAAATACTATGGCGGCGGAATTTGTGCAAGCGGCGGTTCAATTACCTTGACAGAAGGTAGCTCCGTCAGCGGAAACCAAAGCGAAAAACAATCCGGCGGCGGAATTTATATGTATAACGGCGCTACCCTGACGGGTAGCAGCCTGACCGTTAGCGGCAATAGCTGCCTATATTATGGCGGCGGTATCTATGCGAATGGCGGTACACTGAAGCTTGAAAATGGCTGCGTTGTGCAAGAGAATTGGAACACCAGCACAAGCTATGGCAATGGCGGCGGAATTTATCTGACTGGCTCTGCCAATTTGACGGGAAGCAATCTGACCATCAGCAAGAATATCGCGGCATATCTTGGCGGCGGTATTTATGCCTCAAAAAGCACTGTTACAATAAATAAAGATAGCCTTTTCAGTGAAAATGAAAGCGATAATAATGGCGGAGCCATTTATGCAAGCGGAGGCACGTTAACCGCGAATGGTACAACGTTTGAGAAGAACAATTTCAACGGTGGCGGAAAATCTGGCGGCGCGATCTATTCGTCTGCGGATGTGGAGCTGAACGGGTGCGACTTCCTACAGAATAAGTCGCGTACGGGCGGAGCCGTTTACCTGTCGAGCAGCAAGACGATAACGATAATCGATTGTGACTTTATCAGTAACGAGTCAACGGGATCGAATAGCGCTTCGGCCATGGAAATCAGCACGGATAAAGGCTCTGTTACTATAAAAGGCGGCAAGTTCTTTGATAATCAAAATGGCGAAGCCTTAATAGTGAACAAATATACGAAAGTAGCTGATGAACCCGCCGCAAGTGTTACCGATGTAAGCTTTGAGAAGAATAAATCCAATGACTACGTCGTTTCTTGCAGAAAGACGGTATTCGAGAAGTGTCAGTTCCTCGATAACGAGTCGGGTGAAGCAACCATCAGCACTTATGCAAATGCGGCCGAGTTGACATTCCGGAACTGCAAAATCACAGGGAATACGGTAACGGGGACGTCGGGCGCGGCCGGTATCCAGGTGGCTATGAGCAGCACGGTTACGCTGGAGGAAACGACGGAGGTTGCAAATAACGAAGGCGGCGAAAGCGGCGGCATTCTCGTTAAGGCTGGCGGCACGCTTAACGTAAAGAGCGGTTCGACCGTACACAACAATACGGGCAACGCGTGCGGCGGCGTTTACAACGCGAAGGGAACCGTCAATATTGGAGATAACACCGCCGTATACGACAACAGCCTGGGAAGCTTGGCAAACGATCTGCGCATCGCGGCCATTCAGACGATCAATACCATTGAAGCCGATCAGATGAAAGCCGACGGCAAGGATTTCGAGGGATATTATTGGGTTGATGCCCAAAACGGTTTGCCAAAGTGGCTAAGGACGGATGAATCCGGCAACGAGGTGTTTGAAGCGGTTCCCCCAAGTCTTGACGCAGAACGCTTCTATACGGCCATGCCCTATACGGCGAAACCCGTTGCTGAGGTTCTGCGCGAGAACGAGGAAGCGAAGAAGTACTTCTCGCTGGCCGAGGCGGTTCTGGCCGCACAGGACGGCGACACGGTTCGCCTTATCTACAGCGAAGAAAAACCGGAAAACAATACGCCTGTTTATGAGAGTGTAGAGATTACCGGCAAGAAGATTACGCTCAACCTGAACCGCCGTTTGCTCAACGCGATATCGGGCAGCGCCATTACCGTGCGCGCCGATGCGGAGCTGACGCTGACCGGCCTGTCGGAGGAAGCCGCGGGCGAGGAAGCGGCGTACACGCAGTGCGGCACGATGGCCAAGAACGTTCCCGCCATCCTCAACGAGGGTACGTTAAGCATTGGCAAGGGTCTGCAAACTGCCTGGGTTCGCAATCAGGGCAAGCTGACCGTCGGCGCGGACGCGAAGTGCGCTCGCGTTGAACACCTGGGCGATACGCTGACCGTGGACGGGAGCGCGGAGATTGAGCGCGTAGAGCAGCGCGGCGGGGAAGTGACCCTTGACACGACCGGCAAGGTGGGCACGATTTGCCTGGATAAGGACAAGGTTGTGACGGTTGGCAGCAGCTTCAAGCCCGAAGCTCTTACCTTTGTGCTGGATAGCGAGGTGCTGCGGCAGCTCAACAAGGGGTCTACGGATATTGACAATCTTGTGCTCGTGCCGCTGATGGCGCCCAAGGATAGCGGCGTCACGTTTGATGACCTGCTCCCCAAGGAGAATACCGACGGGAATGAGGATAGCCAGAACAAGAACAAAGTGACCATAAGCGGTGCAAACGGTTATACGGCGCTGAAAATCAGCGATGAAGGTGAGCTAATGCTCTGCGCCGAGCCGCTCAACGGCGTGTATGTGGACGGACAGCACGGTATCGATGATGAGGAAGGCGTATTGCGTGGCATGTCGCCTGAAAAGCCGGTCAAGACCTTCACAAAGGCCAAGGAAATTCTGACCGGACTGCTGTCCGCGAGGAGCGTCGCCGCGCAGGACGTAAAGGGTATCTACGTTATGGGCACGATCAACGTGACCAGCGCGGAAACCTGGGATATGTCCGACGTGCCCGGCCAGCCTGAAAACAAGCTGCTGATGCGCTATCCCACTTATATCGGCTCTATGATTGAGGTCAACAGCACACTGACGCTGAAAAACATCACGGTGGATGGCGGCAGCGGATATGGCGTTAAGGCTAATGCCGAGATGGTTTCCGTCAACGGCGTGTTGAACATTGAGAGCGGAGCGGAGCTGCGAAACAACGATCGTGGGAGCAGCGGCTTTGGCGGCGCGGTATGCTGCCATAGCGGTAATGTAACCCTGAGCGACGGCGGCAAGGTTACCGGCAGCACGGCCGGGTATGGCGGCGGCATTGCGGTGTGGCATCTTGGCAAGCTGACCATGACCGGCGGCGAGATTAGCGGCAACACCAGCAACGACGGCGGCGGCGGCGTGGCGCTGCTTGTAAACAACAATTGTTTAAGGGACTATACCGAGATGATGCTGCTGAACGGCGGCAAGGTAACCGGCAATACCAGCTACGGCACCGGCGGCGGCATCGCTGTTGGCGGCAGGACAACAGCCCTTGTGGGTAAAGCCATGCTGACCATGGAAGGCGGCGAGGTGAGCAATAACACCTCCTCTGGAGAGGGCGGCGGCATCTACATTCAGGCAGAGGCCAGGGGCGATGTTTCTGGCGGAAGCATCATCAACAACACAAGTAATGGCGGCCAGTTTGGCGGCGGCGGCGGTATCTATGTTAACGGTACCCGCTCGGTTGATTTGAGCACCTATTCCACTGGCAGGTTGTACCTGACGAATGTCATCATCACCGATAATAGCGCCGGATTGGATGGCGGCGGCATGGCTGTTTGCAACATCTCCGATACCCGAATCTACGTGGGCAACGGCGGCGCGATTTATGGCAACCACTGCGGCTCAAGCCCAGAACTTTATCTTGACACCGGTGAGAGAAGTGGTTTTAAGGCGAGCCCGGACGGAAGAGTTTCGCCCTATATGCTGGGCGGCGGGGAGTACAATTGGAAGCATGCGAAGTCCGACCGCATTTTGACGCCCGATCAACTGTACTTTCATTGGTCGCCCGCTCAAGTGATCTATCAGCCGTCAGTGCGCCTGGATAACGCGCCTGCGAATGACGCGATTGCGGGCGCGCGCGCAAAGGCCAATGTATGGATTACTGGAAACAAGGCGCCCTGGAACAGCGGCGGCGGTGTTGCCAGCAATGGCTTTGTGCAGATTGGTGACGAGCCTACCAGCGGCAAGTGGACGCCCGGGGCAACCAAGACGCTGACTGGACGCGACTTGAAGGCCGGTGAGTTTACCTTTACGGTATATGAGAACGGCACGCCTGTGTCCCACGGCACGAATGTGGCTCCCGCGGATGGCGAAACGGAAGCAAGGATTGAATTTGAGCCCATTTCCTATACGAATTCTCATATGGGCGACAAGCACACCTATATCATTACCGAGGACGCGACGGCGCTGCCTGCTGTGAACAGCGATTCGACGGAATTCAAGGTCGAAGTGACGCTCGTTGAATCGAAGGACGGCAAGCTGACCGGCTATGTGACCAGCATTACCACGACCGCCGCAGAGGATGAACTGGACAAGGTTGCCTTCACCAATGAGTACAAGCCCGCAAGGGCCGACCTGACGGTGAAGAAAACCATAACTGGCCAAAAGCCTGCCAAGGACGCAGACTTCACCTTTGAGGTGGCGTTGCA
>JALEIQ010000223.1 GCA_022769795.1 Clostridiales bacterium | reverse complement strand
GCACCGTGGTAAGCTCGTTCCTGCCCGATTCGTCGCCGGGCTGGAAGGTGCGCACGCCCTGGTAGCTTACCAGCATAACCTGGTCAAAATGACGCAGCAGCCACGGCAGCTCCTGCATCATAAAGGGATTGGCCCTTCCATCGGCCTGGATTCCGCAGTTGCTCAAATAAATCAGCACTCCCGGCATGCGATTCCCACCTTTCCAAACGCCTCCTTCAGCACGCCCTGCCAGGACATGTGCTCCCTGGCATAGGCGCGCATCAGGCCCGGCGCGTCCGCGTCCGCCTTCACCCGCGTGGCGAAGGCCGCAATGGTTTCCATATCAAGGGGCGTATCATCATTGGGCAGCTTCAGGCAAAAGCGTGGCTCCTGCGGAATGGAGGGATCCTCCACCGCGTACACAAAGGGCAGGCCCCTCGCCATGTATTCGCGCAGCTTGAGCGTCATGCTCACATACTGTTTCTTGCGGTACAGCCCCAGGCCGCCTACGCCCACGTCACACTCATCCGCCACGCCGTCCAGATCCCGGCCATGCAGCTCTCCATGAAACAGCACCTGCTTTTCCAGCCCTTTTTCCGCCGCAAGCCGCTTCCATTGCGCCAGCGAGCCGTCGCCCTCGCCCCCCACCATGTGAATCACAACCGTTTCCTTGCCCCGGTAGCGCGCAAGCGCGTCGATCAGGCGGTCGTAGCCCTGCCAGCTGGACATGCTGGCCAGCGCAAGCAGCCCGATATCGCGTTGCTTGCGCGAAGCATGCGGGGCCAGGCCGTCCACGTCCACGCCGTTCAAAATGTTCATGGCGGGCCTGCCGTTCAGCGTTCCTCCGCAGGGATCGCCAATAAGGGTATAGAGGTCGATCATCGGCTCGATACGCCGGAACACGCGCGCGTTATAGGCAAATACGGGCCTGCGCAGCAGGGACGTGACCTTTCCGTTCTCAAAAGGATAGGTTGGATGCTCCACAATCAGCTTGCCGCCCAGGACCTTATGCCGCTCAAGCACGCCCGGCGCGTTGGAAAACACCGGCATAAAGCGCATATAGATCAAATCAAAGGGGCGAATGGCCAGCGCGCGCCTGAGCGCGGCCATCAAATCCACATACAGCGCCGTAACGGCGTAGCCCGGCAAGCGAGCGAGGGGGCAACGCTTGAGAAGCGCGCGCTCCTCACCGTGGCACAGCCACATCCCCTGCCGGTTCCAGCCAATAAAGTACGCCTGATGCCCCAGCGCCTCCGCCGCGGCCATCTGCCCGCGGAATTTTCCGGTCAGGTTATCCTGCCAATCCAGCGGGCAGCGCATCAAAAACAAAATGGACGCCAACGGGCGTTTCCTCCTTTACTGTGCCTCCAGCAGCTCCCGGTAAAGCTGGGTCATCTGGCGCAGCGCCTCGTCCAGGCTATACTTCTGCATCACGCGAAGGTTTCGCTCCCCCATTTCGCGGCGCAGCGCCGCATTCGCCATCAAGCGCTTCACGTTCTCGGAAAAGCCCTTCCAATCGCGGGGCTCGTTCAGGAAGCCCCCCTCGCCGGGCTGAATCAAATCGGCATTGCCGCGCACATCGCTTACCACACAGGGCAGGCCTGCGGCCATGGCCTCCATCTGGGCGACGGGAAGCCCCTCCTGCAACGAGGGGAACAGAAAGATATCCGACGAGCGCAGCAGAGCTGGCACATCCCGGCGAAAGCCCAAAAAGTGCGTGCGCTCCCCCATGCCCAGCTCCCTGGCCAGGGCTTTGAGCGCTTCCTCGCGTTCTCCCACGCCGCAAAACAGCAAATGCGCCCCTTCAAGCGGAGCGACGGCGCGCAGGGCGGTTTCGTGGTTCTTTCGCGCGCTGTGCTCGCCCACGCAGATAACAACCGTATCGTCCGCGGAAAGGCCCAGCTCCCGCCGTACCTCCGCGCGATCCATCGGCCCCTCAAAGCGCGTCAAATCCACGCCCACGCCGCTCACCAGGGCCGCTCTTTGGGCATGGAAACGCCGGGCGCGGGCATAATCCTCGCCGTTGATGGTAACGAGCAGATCGGTAAACCGGCTCAACACCCGCTCCACGGGGTAAAACAGCAGCCAGTTCTTCAGCGGCGCGCCGGTAAAGAAATGAAAGCCATGCGCGGTGTAGACCACCCTGGTTCCCCGTCCGCGCGCCCCGCGCGCGGCCAGCCGTCCCAGCATGCCGCCCACCGGGGTGTTGCAGTGAATCAGGCTGTAGCCGCCCTCGTCAATCAGCTTTTTCAGCTGCCTGTAGACCTTTATGTTGGAAAGGGAGAACGGCGAGCGGGAAAACGGCAGCTCGATAAACCGGTCACAGCCCGGCACGCTCTTAACGGGCTCGGGCGTATCGTTGCTGCAGCAAAGATGTACCTCGTACCCCTGCTGCTGAAACCAGCGCATGTAAGGCACATGGAACACCAGCACATGCGCACGCAGCACCGTGGCCACAAACAGCACCTTCTGCTTCATGGCTCGCCCTCCGTAAGGCGGATGGTTTCAGCAAACGTGGGCTGGGGCCCGTCCGCGAAGGCCGCGCTCATGGCCTGATCGTAAGTCAGGGAGCCAAACGCCTTGCCAAGCGCGGTTACGCGCCGCGCAAGCAAACCAACCAGCCAGCCAAACCCGGGTATCAGGCGCAGCCGCCTGCCATGGCAGAGGGCAATTTCCCGCATCATATCGCAGGTACACACATATTCGCGGTTCTGGGGAAAGTACAGGCCGCCTTCTCCGCTTTCCAATAGTTTTTGCACAAAGTCGCACAGCACGTCGATATGCAGCCTGCTGCGCTCGTTTTGCACCCTGGGAAACAGCGAAACGCTTCTGGCCAGCGCCGAAAGGCGGGGATAGTTGCCCCGGCAGCCCCGCCCATAAACCATGGGCGGGCGCAGAACCGCCACGCGGAATTCATCGTCCGCAAGGGCGGAAAGCTCCTGCTCCGCCCGCCATTTGCTCACGCCGTAGGCGCTGGCGGGCGCGGGCTGCGTATCCGCCGTAATGCGCCCGCTTACAAGCCCATACACGCTCATGCTGCTGAAAAACACAAACTGCTTCACGCCCCGCGCCTTGGCCTCCCGGGCCACCTCCACAGCCAGCGTGCGGTTCACCTGGTCGTACAGCGGGCGGTTTTCCTCCGTTTCGCGCTGGTGGGCGATACCGGCCACATGAATCACTGCGTCGCAGCCCGAAAGCGCGTTGCGATCCCACTCGCCGCGCACGTCCGCTTCCCTCACGTCAAAGTGGTCGGGGAAGCGCCCAAGCCAGGCCGCGATATGCGCGCCAATGTAGCTGCCCGCCCCGGTAACGACCACCCGCATCATGGTTGATCCTCCTTGCTTTCCCTGGGATGGGCCTTATCCTCCTGGCCCTCCACAATGCCCTGGCGGTTAACCACCTTTACAAGGGTGAGCAAAAAGCACTTCAAGTCAAACCAAAAGCTGATATTCTTCGCGTATTCCGCGTCGCGGCGGGCCTTTTTTTCCAAATCGCGGCTCAAATAGTCGCGTCCGTTTACCTGCGCCCAGCCGCTCAGGCCCGGGCGTACGCCGCTGGCGCCGTAGCGGTCGCGCAGCTCCATAAGATCATATTGGTTCCACAGCGCGGGCCGGGGGCCAATCAGCGACATATCGCCCTTGAGGATGTTCCAAAGCTGGGGCAGCTCGTCCAGGCTGGTTTTGCGAAGGATTTTTCCCAGCGGCGTGATGTAGCCGCTAGCGCCGCGCAGATCGTTGGTGGGCACATCGTGCGGCGCGTCCGAGCGCATGGAGCGAAATTTGTAGATATCAAACAGCGCCTTGTCCTTGCCATAGCGCTTTTGAGAAAAGATCACCGGGCCGGGGCTGTCCAGCTTAATCAGCACCGCTATCAGCAAAAACAACGGGCACAGCGCTACCATGCTCACCAGCGAGAACGCCACATCCAGCGCCCGCTTGATATACTTTTCGTACATAGGTTACTCCTCCGCCCTCTGTTTGGCGTGCTTTTCCTGCTCGGCGCGCGCCTCGATAAGGCGGTTGGCGGCGTTCAGGTACGCTAAACAGCTAGCCTCGATAATATCGGTGGATACGCCCTTGCCAAGCATCACCCAATCGCCGCAGCGCACGCGCACGGTTACCTCGCCCAGGGCGTCTTCGCCCTCGGTCACGGCGCGAAGCTGGTAGCTTTCCAGCTTGCACTTGAGCCCCGTGATCTGATCCACCGCATGGAAGCAGGCCTCTACCGGGCCGTCCCCGCAGTCCGCGCGGGTGATGATATCCGTTTCCCGCTGCAAGCTGACCGTTGCGGTGGAGGTCATGCGGTTTCCGCTAAAAATCTGGAAGGAATGCATGCGGTACATGCCCCTTGCGCCATGCATCTGCTCGCGGCATATGGCCATCACATCGCGCTCGGTAATGTCCTTCTTGCGGTCGGCCAGCTCCTTAAACTTTTCAAAGGCGCGGTTGAGCTCGTGCTCGGTCAATTCAAAGCCCAGCTCCATGGCATGCTCGCGCAGCGCGTGGCGGCCGCTCAGCTTGCCCAGCACCACCCCGGCCTGCGGGATGCCAAGCTCCTCAGGCTTCATAATTTCGTAGGTGGCGCGCTCCTTGAGCACGCCATGCTGATGAATGCCGCTTTGGTGCGCAAAGGCGTTGGCCCCCACCACGGCCTTGTTGGGTTGGATTTCAATGCCGGAAAGCCCGGCCGCCAGCCTGCTTACGCGGTAAAGCTCGCGCGTGTTCAGGTTGTCGCGCAGACCGTAAATGTCCCGGCGCGTGCGCAGGCCCATCACAATTTCGTCCAGCGGGGCGTTGCCCGCGCGCTCGCCCAGGCCGTTGATGGTGCATTCCACCTGGCGCGCGCCGAAGCGCACCGCTTCCAGGGTTGTGGCGGTAGCCAACCCCAAGTCGTTATGGCAATGCGTGGACAGGATGATTTCCCGGTCGCCCACCACGTGCTTTTTCACCCCGGCGATCAGCGCGCCATACTCGTTTACGGTGGCATAGCCCACGGTATCCGGGATGTTGATGGTGGTCGCGCCAGCCTCGATGGCGGCGGAGCACACCTGGTACAGAAAGTCACGTTCTGTGCGGGTTGCATCTTCGCAGCTGAATTCCACGTCGACGCACAGCGAGCGGGCCAGCGTAACGGCGCGCACGGCGGCCTCAAGCACCTGCTCACGCGTCATGTTGAGCTTTGCCTGCCGGTGTACGGGGCTTGTGGCGATAAACACATGGATGCGCGGCTTTACCGCGTCCTTCAGCGCGTCCGCCGCGGCGCGGATGTCGCTTTCCACGCAACGCGCCAGGGAGCAC
>JALEIQ010000334.1 GCA_022769795.1 Clostridiales bacterium | reverse complement strand
CAGCATCGTCGGCCGCGCCGTGGAAAAAGGGCTGATCGACGTGGAGATCGTGAACCTGCGCGACTTTGCGCAGGGCAATTACCGGCAGATCGACGATTACAGCTTCGGCGGCAAAGGCGGCATGACCCTCATGCCCGAAGTGCTGGAGCGGGCGCTGCATTCCGTCCGCGGCGAAGGGACGAAAGTCCTCTTCCCCACGCCCGTCGGCGCCGTGCTGACGCAGGACCTCGTCGAGGCCCTTGCGCGCGAGGAGCATCTGGCCATCTTCTGCGGCCATTACGAAGGGCTGGACGAGCGCTTCGTCGAGAAGTACGTCGATCTGGAATACTCCATCGGCGATTACGTTCTCACCGGCGGCGAGATCCCCGCCATGACGCTGATCGACGCGCTCTCGCGCCTCGTTCCCGGCGTCGTCGGCAAAGAGCTCTCCGTCGCCGACGACTCGTTCTACAACGGCATGCTCGACACGCCCCACTTCACCCGCCCCGCCGTCTGGCAGGGCATGGAAGTACCCGCCGAACTCACGTCGGGCGACGACGCTCAGATCGAAAAATGGCGCCGGCGCGCCGCGGCCAGCCGCACGCTCTCGCGTCGTCCCGACCTGCTCGGACGCGCCAACGTGATGGACTATCTGGAAGACGAAGCGTACCTTGGCCTTTCAGTCGATCCCAACGCGTCGGGACTCGCCGCCGAACTTGCGCAGATCGCCCAGACCGCAAAAGCCTACGGCCTCGCGCGAGTGATCGCCGCGCCGCTAAACCGCGAAGACTTCGACGTTCTCCGCGGCCAACTGTCCGAAGTTCCCGAAATCAAATGCGTCCCCTCCGTCAGCCGCATGGCGGAGTGGGTCGCGAGAAAAAAACACGGCCCGCTTCTCGTCATCGCCGCGGAAACCCCTTCAGGCCTGCCCTGGATGGAAGCCAAACGGCAAATGGTCGAAGCGTCCGGTCCCGCGCTGATCCTTTTCGGCGCCGTGCCGGCGCAGGGCCGCGTCATCGCCATGCGGCCCCAGGAGACTCCCGGTGGAGAACTGCCTCGCACCGCTCTGATCTCCGCTACGCTGGACCGATTTTTCGGTTCCAGATAAAACACCTGACAAACAGGGAGGTAATGCAGTATGGATCCCAGAGTAAAACTCGTCGAGCAGAAACACATGAAGCCGGAGGGCGAGATCCCCGCCTTCCGCGCCGGCGATACCGTGCGCGTTTCCGTCAAGGTCAAGGAAGGCGCCCGCGAGCGTCTTCAGGCCTTCGAAGGCATCGTCATCGCCC
>JALEIQ010000120.1 GCA_022769795.1 Clostridiales bacterium | reverse complement strand
CTACGCCAACGCACACGCAAACGGCGGTCTTTTTTGGACGTCTTGCTTTCATTGAGCCGCCGCCTCCTTTGCATACCTTTAAATTCGCTTAAAAGCTTACGCTCTCAACGTGAACGATGCATGAACGTGGACTGAAGGCTTCACGAAAACGCGTTTCAGTCCCCTTCCTGGTTTTCAAACGGCAGGGTGATACGGTTTGCGCCATTGTCCCAGAGCTGATCCAGACGGTAGAATTCGCGCTCCTCCATATGGAAAACATGTACCAGCACGTCGCCGTAATCCAGTACGATCCAGCGGCCATCCTGCTGGCCCTCCTTGCGCCTGGGCTCCACGCCCGCCTCGCTCATGCGTTCCTCTACCTCGTCGGCCAGGGTTTTTACCTGAATGGCGCTGCGGCCGCTGGCAATCACCATCGCGTCGGTAATAACCGTCATTTCCGATACGTCCAGAGCTACGATGTTCTGCGCCTTTTTTTGATACAAAGCATTCGCGATTGTTTCCACATACTGGTTCATGCGTCCATCTCCTTTATGATTCTATTTGCACAAGGCGTGCGCGCCTTCCGCTTCCTGAGGGGGCTGAATGCGCTTCAGCCAATCCGCCACCCGCTGCGTGGCGGGATGCGGCGTTGTTTTTTGCGAGCGCACATATTCCAACGTGGATTCCAGCGAGTAGCTCATAGCCGCCACGAGGCTCTTCTCCGCCAGTCCCCGCACCACCTCCAACGCCGGATAGCTGCGGCGCGACGGTTCAATTTTATCCGAAAGAAATACGATCATATCCAGCGGCAGCATGCCCACCTTGCCTGTTGTGTGGCAGCGTATGGCGGAAAGAACGTTTGGATCCGAAACGCCGTATTCGCGCTCCGCCACCACCGCGCCTACGGGGCCGTGCAAAAGGTTCTCGCTCTGTAAGGTTTCCTTATCCAGCAGCAAACGATTCTCCCTGGCGATGCGCTGTAGGCTGGCAAGCGGCATGCATTTGGCGCAGTCATGCAGCAGTCCGGCCAGCGCCGCCTGCTCGGGGTTAACGCCGTGCTTCTGCGCCAGCGCGCGCGCCGTGGAAGCCACAAGCAGCGAATGCTGAAGCCTTTTATCCGAAAGCGTCTGCCTGAGGCGCGGATACATCTGCGCCGCGCCAGGCGGGCTGGGCGGCGTTCCGTACAGGCCCATCAAGCGGATGTACTCCAGAACCTGCGGCTTTACCCCGGCGGGTTCTGCGCCGCTGCGGATAGCCTCGCGTATGGCCGTGGCGGACACATCCTTTGGCGGCAGGCTTAGAAATTCAAAACGCGCGCCGCGCTTTTCAAGCTCGCGTACTGCGGGATGCGACGCCAGCCCGTCACCCGTGCTGCGGCGGCATACCAGAAAGCGGCACAGGGTGAACACCTTATCCGGTCTGCGCCAATTCGGCAGGTCAAACAGCGTATCCTCGCCAATGATATAAAACAAATCCGCATTGGGCATCTGCTTTTGAAGCCGCATAAGCGTGTCCACCGTGTAAATCACGCCCTCCCGCTCCAGCTCCATGCGCGACGCCGTAAAGCCGGCTGTGCCGCTAACGGCCAGGCGGGTCATTTCAAAGCGTTCCTCCGCACCCGCAAGCCCCTCGTGCTTATGCGGCGGATTGCCGGTAGGTAAAAATATGACGCGATCCAGCTTCTGCTCATTCTTAGCGCAGACAGCAATTTCTATATGCCTATCATGAATGGGATTAAAGCTGCCACCCATGATGCCGATGCGCTCCTTTGGCACGGCTGTGCCTCCCTTCCCATTGGCTAAAAAAATTCTCATGATAATTATATATGAAAAGACGAAAAAGGGGAATACTTTCTTATCATACCAACCGCTTGCGAAAAAGGAGGCGTTCCCCATTGCAAAAATACAAGCCCAAAACGCCCCTTGCCAGCACGGCGGACAAGCTCTTGCGCCTGATGGCAGCCAGCGGGCTGGGCATCGCATGGTTTGTGTATCTATGGGGGCTCTGCCTACCCGCGCTTACAGCCGGCGTGGCCATGGGCGGCCTGTTTTGGCTGTGCGCGCGTTCCTTTGGCAAAAAAACGGTGCAAAAGCGCGAACGGCAGATGCGGCGCATGATCGGCGGCGAGCTTGCGCTTTCTCGACTTCTTCTGCTTCCGCCAAGGCACGCGGCGTTTCAGGCCGCCCTTTGGCTCTCGCCCAAGATACCCGTCGTCATGCAGCGCGCCGTGGACTGGGCCGTTGTTGGCATGCTGGACAGCCAAAAGGTGCTCGTTCGCCTGATTGCGCAGCATGAAAGCCTGCCCATAAGCGTACAGCAGGTTATTGAAGCGCTGCGGGACACGCGCGCCAACGACGCGCAGCGCTGCGTGCTGTGCCTCACGGCGCCCGCCACAAAAGACGCGCTCGCCTTTGCCGCGGGCTGCGATCCGCCTGTTGAGGTAATCTCCCGGGAGGAGCTCATCAACCTGGCCGGGCTGTGCTCGCCAGCCACCGACGAGGACCTCAGCCGCCTTGGCAGCCAAAAAAGGAAGCGCCGCAGCACGAAGGAATGGCTTTCCATCATACTGGACGCATCAAGGGCGAGGCGGTATTTCTGGTACGGGCTGGGGCTGGGAATGCTTGCCATGCTCACCGGGCAGGGATACTATCCGCTGCCCGCGGCGCTATGCCTTCTGCTGTTTGCCGCCTGCAAAATCCGCCAGTTCCGTGCCGCGCGGCAGGCCTAGCGCCCATCGTCCGTCACGGCGCAGGCGTTTGACAGAGCAATCCACTGGGGAACGGAAAGCGCCTCCCCGCGAACCGTCGGGGAAAGCTGCTCGCCCTCCAGCGCCGCGCGAAGCCGCTCCGCCTCCACAACGCCCTTGAGCGCATTGGTCAGCGTTTTGCGGCGCATGCCGAACCCTGCCTTTACCATGCGCCAGAGCAGATTTTCATCCTTTACGGGAGCGGGCGGCTGCGCGCGCATATCCATGCGCACAAAGGCGCTATCCACCTTGGGCGGCGGCGTAAACCGCTCCGCCGGAACGGTTGCCACAAGCGCGGGCTGGCTTCTGTACTGGCATTGCACGCTCAGCAGGCCGTATGCGGGCGTGGAAGGCGCGGCCATCAGCTTATCCGCCACCTCCTTTTGCACCATCACGGAAATCTGACGGATGGGAAGGCCGCTATGCCACAGGCATTCCAAAATAGGCGTGGTAATGTTATACGGAATGTTGGCGATCACCAGAAAGCTTTCGCCAAGCCCGTGGCACACCTCACGCAAATCCACCCTGCGCACATCGCCCTGCACAATCGTAAGGTTGTCAAAGCGTTCCGTCGCCACGCGCAGGAAAGGGATGATGTCCCTGTCCACCTCGATTGCGGTCACACGCCCCGCGGCCTCGCAAAGGCACTGGGTAAGCGTGCCCGCGCCGGGGCCGATTTCCAGCACGCCATCCGCCTTTCCAACCCCCGTGGCCTCCACCAGGGAGCGCAGCAGCGCCTCGTCGTACAAAAAATGCTGGCCAAGATCGTGCTTATAGGCAATTCCCTCCGCCCCACGGCGGCGCGCATGCTCAAAATACTTCTTCACGGCTGCTGTTCCTCGTCAATCTGTACCATTTCCCGTCCGAAGGCGTTAATCAGGCTCTGCTGCGCCTCGCTGAGGGCGGCGTCCTGCCGCTTCCCCACGTCGGATTCCAGCACGGCCTCAAACAGAACCGGCTTCCCCGCCGCCTCGCTGAGCGCCTTCGCTACCTTCTCGCGCCTGGCCTGCTGGTTCAGGCGCACATAGCTGAACTCCTTTTTGGCGGCGGGAATAAGTACCTGGTACACATTGCCCTTCACGCCGATGAAACGCTCGTTGCGCAGCAGGCCAAACAAGGGCGGCTCCGTTTTGGACAGCGTTTCCATGGCCCTGTCCCAAACGCCCTTTGCATCGGCTGGCACGGGCGGCAACGACGGCTTGGCAGCCTTTTCCACGGCCTTCACCGCCGCGGGTTTTGCCGCACGCTTGGGCGCGGCCTCGCCGGAGGCGGCGGGCGCTTGCAGCTTTCCGCTGGCCAAATCAGCCTCCAGGCCGCGCAATTTGGCCTCCAGCTCGCCAATGCGCTCCAAAAGCGCCGCGCTATCCTCTCCCGCGCTTTGCTCACACGCATGTAAAGCCGCGCATTCCAGCCCGATACGCGGCGTTGAGGCAAAGCGCAGCTCGCCCTCCGTGCGCATAAACAAATCCAGCATTCTCAGCAGCCTTTCCTGTGAAAAGCCCTCCGCCTGCTCGCGGTAGCGCGCCTCGTCCTCCTCGGTCACATCCAAAATGGAGGCTGCGTCCTGCTTCACGGCCTTTACGGTGAGCAGCGCGCGGCAATGCGAGCTAAGCTCGCGCAAAAACACCTGCGCTTCCCTGCCCGACCTCATCAGCTCGTCCACCTTGTGCATTACGCCGCACTCGTCCCGTTTGGAAAGGAGATCAAAGAAATCATACAGGAATTCCCTGTCGCTTGCTCCCAGAATATCGCGTGTCTGCGCCGCGGTAATCCTTCCGCCCTCCGCGCCCGCAACGCACATATCCAGAATGCTGAACGCGTCGCGCATCGCGCCCTCCGCCGCGCGCGCCACCATGCGAAGCGCCTCGTCCTCCGCCTCCATGCCCATATCCGCGAGCGCCTCGCGCATACGCTCCACCATCAGCGCGGAGGGGATACGTCCAAAATCGTACCTTTGCACGCGGGAAAGAATGGTCGCCGGGAGCTTTTGCGGCTCGGTTGTGGCCAGGATAAACACCACATGCGCGGGCGGCTCCTCCAGGGTTTTCAGCAGCGCGTTAAACGCCGCGGTGGAAAGCATGTGCACCTCGTCGATGATATATACCTTGTAGCGGCCAAGCTGGGCCGGATAG
>JALEIQ010000065.1 GCA_022769795.1 Clostridiales bacterium | reverse complement strand
TGAAGTACCTGCGCGAGCACCTCGGTTTGCACGGTTCCCATTACCTGCACGGTTACGACGCCGTGCGCCGCGTCCCAGCCCACGCCCAGAAGGGGATTCTCATCCTCCAGAACGCGCAGCTTTTCTAAAAGCTGCGCGGGCGCGATACCCTTGGGAGGCTCCACGCGCGCGGATAGCACCGGGGTCAGGCGAAAGCGCGCCTGCTCCCCGCTAAGCCCGCTGTGCGAAAGCTGCTGGCCGCATTTGGGCGTGAGAAGGCCGGTCACGCCCACCGCGTCGCCCGGGAGGGCCGCATCCACAGCCGTGAAGCGTTCGCCCTGGTAAAGGCGGATCTGGTTCACCTTTTCCGTGCCGCCGTCAAAATGAAACACGTCGCGGGGCCGCAGCGTACCCTGCGTGATTTTTAGAAAGACGACGCGCTCGCCGTTGGCGGCGTGCCGCACCTGGTAGACCCGTGCCTTAAGAGGCGCGTCCGGCTGGCAGGCGGAGGGCAGGGCGGCAGCCCACTGTGCCAGCGCGTCCAAAAGCGCCTCCACCCCCAGGCCCGCAAGCGCCGCGCCGGTCAGCATCGGGCACGCGCCAGGGCGTTGACCAAGCGCGCGCCAGGCGGCCTGCGGGGTTGCCTCGCCCGCCAGATAGCTTTCCAGAAAGCCATCGTGCAGGAGGGCAAGCTGTTCAAAATCCGGCGCGCCGTTTTCAACGCGCACAAAATCCGGCGTAAGCCGCTGGGAAATTTGCGAAAGCGCGCGCGCCTCGTCATATCCGGCAAGATCGGTTTTGTTGACGAACAGCACGGTGGGCACGCGGTATTCCCTGCTTAACAGGCGGAACAGCGCCGCAGTGTGCGCGGGAATTGGCGCGCTGCCGTCGATTACAAGCACGGCCATATCCAAAACGGAAAGCGTACGCTCCGTTTCGGCGGCAAAATCGGCGTGTCCGGGCGTATCCATCAGGGTAAAGCGCCGCCCCTGCCAGCAAAACCACGCCTGGTTGGAAAACACCGTAATGCCGCGCGTCCTCTCGATTTCATCCGTATCCAGCAGAGTGTTGCCGTGATCCACCCGGCCGGGCGCGCGGGTGACGCCCGCGCGATAGAGCAGCTGCTCCGAAAGGGTGGTCTTGCCCGCGTCCACATGGGCGAGAACACCGATGCATATGGGCTTTTCGGGTTGACGCTTCGCTGGATTATTCATCAAAAATCCCTCTTTTGACTGCCTGTCATACATGCATTATCATAGCACAGGACGAAGAATAAGTCGATAAGTTCGTTGCTGTATCTTGCAGTATGGCGCGTTTTCATATATAGTAAAGTAGGTGACGGTGTTTCCAAAGGGGATATGTTATGACGAAAGATAGATTTTTGAAATCAAGCCTGATTTCTTTTCTACTATTCCTGTGCAGTATCCTGCTTGTGCCGACGGAGATATCCGCCGCGACGGAGAACGTGGAAAACGGATCAATACAGTTCACGCAGGAAGAACTGGCCTATTGTGAACGGGCGGGTGAAATTACCATAGGCTGCCCGATCATGAACGCTCCGATGCTGTTTGAGGATGAAAAGACGGGACGGCTTGAAGGCATCACCATTGATATCCTGAACATGATATCGGAAGCGACCGGCCTTACCTTCCGCTATCAGGCGCTGCCTCCCGGCAGTATTACCTACGAGGATTTGCGGCGGCTTCAGGTGGACATGATCGCGGGCGTGGAAACCAACGAGCACAACAAGCATTCCACCGGCATTGCCATGACGGAAGCTTACTTACACGCCGCAAAGGTATTTGTGTGCAAAAAAGGAACGGAATTTCATCCCGACAGCGCGCTGACCATTGCGGTTGCTTCCGGCTCGCAGACGCTTGAAAAGGTGATTCGCCAGCAGTATCCCCGGTTCCAGATATTGTTTTACAACTCCACAGAGGAAGCGCTGTCCGCGCTGCTGCGCGGAAAAGCGGACGCTGTGCTGCAAAACCAGTACGTAATCGAAAGAATCCTGAGCAAGCCCATCTACGAAAACCTGCGAGTTGTCGCTACGGCGGCTATCGGCGACAGCCAATGCCTTGCCAGCGTCGTGCCGATTGGCAGCGACAAGCACAACCTTCTGTCCGACGACACATCGCTTCTCTTATCCATATTAAACAAAGGCATCGACAGCCTTGACCAAAGCCAGGTTTCCTTTTTCATTATCAAGGAAACGTCCGAGAACGCCTACCAGTTTACCATATGGGATACCATGTACCGCTTTCGCTTCGCTCTGGCCGGGATGTTCGCCTGCCTGCTGTTGATTCTTGTCCTTCTGCGCAAGAACCGGATTCTGCATCAGAAGCGCAAGGAGCAGCTTGCGGTACAGCAGCGTGCGAAGGAGCTGGCGGCAATCAACGAGCAGATGAAAAAGCAGCAGCTTCTTCTAAAGGACGCGCTGAAGCGCGCGGAGGAGGGCAGCCGAGCAAAATCCTCCTTCCTGTTCAACATGTCCCATGATATCCGCACCCCGATGAACGCCATTTTAGGCTTTACGGAAATTGCTCGCCGCAACGTAAACGATACCGCGAGGCTGACGGACTGCCTTGAAAAAATAAACATTTCCGGCAAGCATCTCTTGCAGCTGATTAACGATGTTCTGGATATGACAAAAATTGAAAACGGAAAGGCGACGCTGTCGGAGGAGTGTTGCAATCTTGAGGAATGTATCGAAAAGGCCCGGGATGTGCTGAAAATCGAGATTGACCAGAAGCGCTTGACGCTTCAAACCGACACGTCAACCGTAAAAAACAAATGGGTCTACTGCGACAGCCTTCGTTTTAACCAGGTTTTATTTAATTTGTTGAGCAACGCCGTAAAGTTTACCAGGCCGGGCGGCCATATCCTGGTAGCGCTTCGCCAGAAGCCGTGCGCCATTCAGGAATATGCCGCCTATGAAATGCGCGTGAAGGACGACGGCATTGGAATGTCGCCGGAGTTTTTACTGCACGTTTTTGAACCGTTTGAACGGGAGCGCACCTCTACCATAAGCCAGACGCAGGGCGCCGGGCTTGGAATGTCCATTGCGAAAAACCTTGTCGGCCTGATGGGAGGCGCCATTCAGGTGACCAGCGAACCCGGCAAGGGAACGGAATTTGTTGTGCAATTCACCTTCAAACTGCGGAAGCAGACGCAGCAGCCGGAACAGCAGCCTTCAACCGAGGCCGCTTTCCCCAGTGATTTTGCAGGGAAACGGCTGCTGCTGGTTGAGGATAACGAACTGAACATGGAAATTGCCCAAGAACTGCTCGATGAGGCGGGATTCGCGGTGGAAACGGCCGCAAACGGGCAAATCGCCGTGGAAATGGTACAAAACGCCGCGGCGGGATACTATGACGCAATACTGATGGACATCCAGATGCCGGTCATGGACGGCTATCAGGCTTCCCGGGAGATACGCTGCCTTGAGAACAAGGACCTGGCGGAAATTCCCATCGTCGCGCTGACCGCAAACGCCTTTGACGAGGACAAAAAGGAAGCCCTGGCTAACGGCATGAACGCCCACATCGCCAAACCCCTGGACGCCGCGGTGCTGTATCAAACGCTGGCGGACGTGCTCAAGGGCAGAGAATCATCCGCAAAAGAAATTACTTGAACACCTGATAGACGCCGCATTTCAGATACTGCGTTTCGGGAGACGAGGGCAGGATGGGATGGTCGCGGCCCTGCGTGCGCCACTCGATTTGCCTGAGCTGTACGCGCGCGTCCTTTTGCGCGTCCAAAAGCATGTTTTGAAACAGCGGCGGCGTTACGTGCTGGCTGCACGAGCAGGTGATGAGGAAACCGCCGTCGCGGACAAGCTTCATGCCGCGCAGGTTGATTTCCTTATAGCCGCGAAGCGCGCCCTCCACAGCGGAGCGCGTTTTGGTGAAGGCGGGCGGATCCAGGATGACAACGTCGTAGCGCTCCCCGCGCTCCTGCGCGGCGCGCAGATAGTCAAACGCATTGGCGCATTCAAAACGCACGCGGCTTTCCAGTCCGTTGAGGCGGGCGTTTTCCGCCGCGCATTCGCAGGCATAGTCGCTGATGTCCACGCCGGTAACCTCTCGCGCGCCGTAATGGGCCGCGTGCAGGGCAAAGCTGCCGGTGTGCGTAAAGCAGTCCAAAACGCGCATATCCTTCACAAATGGGGCGATGGCCGCACGGTTTTCCTTCTGATCCAGGAAGAAGCCGGTCTTTTGCCCCTGCTTTACATCCACCCAGAAGCGCACGCCGTTTTCGGCCATTTCCACCCTGTCGGGAACGGCACCGTACAGCAGGCCCGTTTGTTGGGAAAGGCCCTCCAGCTCGCGCACGGGCACGTCGTTGCGCTCATAAATTCCGCTGGGATGGAGCTCGTCCACAAGGGCGGCCACAATATCCTGCTTAAAGGCTTCCATGCCCAGGCACAGCACCTGCAAAACAATCACATCGCCAAAGCTGTCGGCGATGACGGCGGGCAGGCCGTCGCTTTCGGCAAAAATCAACCGGCAGGAGCGAAGATCGGCAAACAGGCGGCGGTAATCCACGGCGCGCTTTACGCGCGCGCGGATAAAGGCCGCGTCGATGGGCTCGTCCCGGC
>JALEIQ010000217.1 GCA_022769795.1 Clostridiales bacterium | reverse complement strand
TCTGCTGCTGATGCTCCCTCCATAGCATTGTAAGTCCTAAGCAAAGCAGGATAACGGCCAGCAGTACCGGCAGATAGGTCTGCATGCGGCGCCACTCCAATCACATTTGATTATATATTATACCATATTTAGTATTTATACCGCAAGGCTTATACAAGAAAATATAGATTTTGTGTGCTGAACTCTCTCCTATGCAAGAGATAGGGCTATACGTCGCTGCACTCGTAGATTCTACGCACATGCGTACGCTGCGCCCAGATGGTGCCCCAGCATGCAAGGCAGGACGCGACACCGCACAGGGTAAGGCACAGGCGATAAATCCAGAATTTCATCCAGAATGTCGGTAAGAAGGCTGAACACGGCCATTGCTACGGAAATCAGCATATCAAAAAGGGCGTTCAGCTTTGCGTGCATCTCATCCGGAATGGAGCGCTGCACGGCGGCCTCGCGCAGGGCGGCACTGTTTATGCCCAAAGAGCCGCTTGTCGCCCGGCTGCCTAGCATCCATGGATAGCCTGTTTCAGGCTTGGGCGCAAGGCGCATGCGGGGTTTGTCCCGCCGCATACGCTTGCGCAGGAGGGATGCCTAGTGATACCGACCTTTATATTTTGGATTATCAAGGATTGCCTGTTTCTGCTGGGGTATATCTCCGGGCGGCAGAGCTTTCAAAAGCCTTTGAGCCCGGCGGAGGAGCGCGAGGCGCTTCTGCGCATGCGTGAAGGCGATGAAAACGCCCGGCAGATGCTGGTGGAGCGCAACATGCGGTTGATTGTGCACATTGCGCGCAAGTACAAAGTGCCCGGCTGCACGTTTGACGACCTGATCTCCATAGGCTCGGTGGGGCTGATTAAGGCCGTGCGCAGCTACGATATGGACACCGGCACCTCGCTATCCACCTATGCGGCCCGCTGCATTGAAAACGAAATTCTTATGAGCCTGCGTCAGAGCCGCAAGCGTCAGGGGGACGTGAGCCTGGATGAGCCCCTGGGCACGGATAAGGATGGAAACACCATCAGCTTTTCCGATCTGTTGGGAACACCGCCGGATATGGTGGAGGACGAGGTGCGCCGCCGCGTAACGTTGGATAAGGTTCGCAGAGCGCTTCCCCTTTTGCCGGAGCGGGAACGAACGGTGATTACCCTGCGCTACGGCCTAAAGGACGGCGTAATGCATCCTCAGCACGAGATTGCGGCTTTGCTGGGGATATCGCGTTCCTATGTATCCCGTGTGGAAAAACACGCCATAGAGCTTTTGCGGGAGCTAATTGAAAAGCTGTAAGCGCAAGGCGAGCGATTAGAGAGCAGGGGAGTGAGCCGGAACGGTTTGGAAATCGCCGCCAGAGCCATCCTTACAGCGCCTTGAGAGCAAAATAGCGCCAGCCCAAACGGACTGGCGCGTTGCTCGCCTGAAAACGCTACGGCACAAGGCTTTTGGCCCTTTGCCTCCCGCGACTTTTCAGCGCCGCTCATGCGTTAAAGAAAGCTGAACATGGATTGAAACTTTTTCTGCGCCTCCAGCGCGTCCAGCACGTGCTGGGTTGCAGCCTCCTGGGCCTCGATGGGATCGTGCATTTGCAGGGCGGTAAGAATGCTGCGATGGCTTTCGTTGGTGCGCTGCACGTTGCCAAGCCCTTCCCAGGTGCGGCAGGGGCGGTGGATGGTTTTTTGCATAATGTTCTCGTGGGAAGCCACCAGATAAGCGTTTCCGCAGCAATTGGAAATGTAATTGTGGAACGCGTTGTTGTTGCGCGTATACTCGTCGATATCCAGGTCTGCGGTGGACTGCTCCATTTTGGCCACATAACGCTCCAGAATGGCGAGATCCTCATCCACAAGCCTGGCGGCGGCCAGGCGGGCGATCATTCCCTCCAGGCAGGCGCGAACCTGCTGCATTTCGTGTATGGTTTTCAGGTCGATATCGGCTACCATCGCGCCCTTATGCTTTTCGCGCACCACCAGCCCCATGGCCTCAAGCTGCGTCAGCGCTTCTCGAATAGGCGTGCGGCTCACTTGATAGCGATCCGATAGTTCCTTTTCAACCAGATGCTCCCTTGGTTTATATTTGCCGGCCAAAATTTCCCTACGGATATAATCTACCAGTTCGCCCTCGGAGTACTTGCAAATGCGCGCCATGGCAGCCCATCCTGTCTATATAAGATTTTTTCTGGAATCAGTATAGCCTTTCCGCTCCCAAAAGTCAAATTTTCTCCGAAAGGTACAAGGCCAGCCACTTTTGAACCTCCATGAGCCTGCGCAGGCGGTTGCGCGGCTTGCCGGAACGGCAAAGCTCGTGCGTTTCGCCCTTGAAAATGGCCATACGGGCGGGTACTCCGTTTTCGCGGATCGCCGTGAACATCATCATTGCCTGGCTGAGATGGCAGCGGGTATCCGCCTCGCCATGGATGAAAAGCGTGGGCGTTTTCACCTGATAGGCATATTTGAGCGGCGACCGGTCCCACATGTACGCGGGATCGACGTACACGTTGGATTTCATATGCATCTCGCCAAAGCGGATGCCGTTATCGCCCGTAACGTCCTTGGAGGGGCAGTTGGAGATGGAACGGTCGGAAATGGCGCAGCAGAACCTGTCCGTGTGGCCGATGATCCAGTTGGTCATATAGCCGCCATAGGAGCCGCCAAATACGCATAGGCGTTTGGGATCGATCTGGGGATATTCCTCCAGCACCTTATCGGTAAAGCGCATGAGATCGTCGTAATCGATGGTTCCCCAACGGCCGCTCACATCGCCAAAGGCCGCTCCGCGTCCGTCGGAGCCTGTGGGATTGCAGCAGAACACATAATAGCCCAAATCGCACAGCATTTGCATTTCATGGTGGAATACATGGCCAAAGGCCCCGTTAGGCCCGCCGTGAATTACCAGCACGCCGGGGCACTTTTGCTCCGGGGGCACGTCAGGCTTGCGCACAAGGCCGTATACCGTAACGCCTTCGGAATTCACCACCGATACGTCCTCCGGCATGGGGGCCTGAACGCCGCCGTTTAAGCAGGTCAACGCCCGCTTAACGCCGTTTTCCAAACGGTAGAGCTCCGTTAAGCGCATATCCCGCAGGCCCGTAAAGAGCACCTGGCCGTTTTTCACGTCAAAGCCGTCCACCATGCCCTCGCCGTGCGTGAGGCGCTCAAGCGTGCCGGATGCGTCCATGCGGTATAGCTGGGAGCCGTAGCCCTCCGTAACGACGAAATACAGCGCGCCCTCGCGGCTGAGCAGCGTGCAGCCCGCGCCATAGCGCACATCGGTGACAACGGAGTTGGAAATGTGCATTCCGGGTGCGGCGAGCACCTCGGAAGCGCCGTCCTCGCGGATGCGAATCACCTTGGGAGCGGCGTAATAGCTTTCGTCGGCGGAGGAGGCCACCAGCACGGGCAGCCCCTTAAGCAGGGCTACCTGTCGCACCCGCCACCGGCGGCTGTCCACAGGCAGCGCATTGTGGTTGGAAGCGGCGTCATAGCATCCAACGGCGTCCCAGTCCGGGCGGATGGTTTCCACCATCTGGCCGGAATACACAATCCGGTTGCTGGGCGCGTCGTAGGCTACGTGCGCCACATCCATTTCCTCCGGCGATATGCGCGCGGGCCGGCCGCCCTTGGTCATCAGGAAAAGCTGCTTGCGAACCTTTGAGATGTAGCCGCGACCGTCGTACCAGAAGGGGAACTCGTCAAGGACCGTGTAATGCCCATCCTCGGCGGCCTTTTCCGCGGTGATGGGGCGCGCGGCGCTCAAAAGCAGCCTGCCGTCGCAAAGGCAGTCCTCAAGCGTGGCGGAAAAGGGAAGAGCGCCCCATTCGGCGCAACCGCCCCCGGATGCAAGCGCGTATATGGTCGTGCCATCCTCACGGGGCAGGGCCACGGCCAAAGCGCCGTCCGCGAGCCAGGTCAGGGAGCGGCAGCCCATTGGCGCGTAATAGGGGAGCGCGGCGCCGGAAACGGGGTCGATTACGCGCACGAAGGAGTCGTAACCGCTGCGATCCGCCTTTGCCTGGTAGCACAGCAGGGCGCAGGCCCGGCCGTCGGGACTGATTTTGGGCGCGGCGGCGAAGCGGTAGTCCATCAAATCCATCAAAGAGGTTTTCATGCCTGACCCTCCTTCAAATACCGATCCATCCAGGCGGTAATTTCCTCAAGCCGCTTCACGCGGTTGAGCGGCTTGCCCGAGCGGGACAGCTCGTGGTTTTCACCGTGGAACAGGCACATGCGCACTGTCGCGCCCGCGCGCACGGCGCTGGCGTAGGCGGCCATCGCCTCGGGCAGGGTGCAACGCGTATCCCGATCGGAATGGATGAACAGCAGCGGCGTTTTGCAGTTGATGGCGTATTTTGCGGGAGAATCGTCCCAGGCGGCCTGGGCGGAAACGATGGCGTTTGGCGGGAAGTTTTCGCTGGTGACCCAATAGCCGGTATCGCAGTTGTATTCATGCACCATCCAGTCGCCGATGCTGCGCTGGGTTGCCGCGCAGCGGAAGCGATCCGTATGGCCCACGATCCAGTTGGTCATGTAGCCGCCGTAGGAACCGCCGGTAACGCCCACGCGGCCTGCGTCAATTTGCGGATACTTTTCCAGCACAAGATCCGTAAAGCGCATGATATCATCGTAATCCTTTGTGCCGTTCAGCCCCATGATGCGGGAATACACGTCGCCATGGCCGTCCGAGCCGCGCGGGTTGCAGAAGAACACAAAATAGTCCGCCTGAGCCCAAATCTGCATCTCATGGTAATACACCTCGCCATAGGTGCCCTTCGGCCCCCCGTGAATGTCCAAAATGGCGGGGTAGCGCCTGGCGGGATCGTAGCCCAGCGGCTCCATGACCCAGCCGGAAACGGTAGAGCCCTCGTCGTTTTGGAAGAAAAGGGGCTTTGGACGCACCACCTCGTGCGTGCGCGTAAATTCTCCGTTGAAGTCCGTAAGGACGCGCTCCTCGCCGGTGGAAAGATCCAGCGCGTACACTTCCTCCAGGCCCATATCGCGCATGCCAACCATCACGCAGCGGCCGTTGGCTACGTCAAAGCAATCCACGGAGCCGGGAAGCCTGGTTACCTGGCGCGTTTCACCGGCGGCGTTGAGCTCAAAGAGGTGCGAATCGCCAACCTTCGCGGAGGTGAAGAACACGCGGCCATCCGCCGCCTTGCAATGGATGCCGCCGCCATAGCGGCAATCGCTGCCGACCGTAAGGCCACCGATATAGAGATCGGGATAGGCCAGATCCGTAACCTCGCCGGTTTCCAGGCTAAGCAGGTAGAAATGCGGGTTTTCCATGATGGTGTTATACAGCCCCAGCGTGCCGGCAAAAATCACCTGGCCGCCCAGCATGGAGGCATAGGTGATGCGGTACGTGCCCGGCTCCACCACCTGCCGGAACTCGCCGCTTTCCAGGTCGTATACGGAAACGCCGCCCTTGATGATGCGCTTTCCCTCATAGCTTTGGCCGGAAATAACAATCTTGCCCTGCTCCCTGCAAAGGCTGAACTGCATCACGTCAAAAAGGGGCGGGGTAATCTGCGCGGTTTCGCCGCTCAGGCTGTCGTAGAGGAACAGCGAGGCACGCGTGCCGGAAATATAACCGGTGCCGTTGGATTGCGTGGGCAGCTCTGTTACGATCACGCAGTCGTCATCCTGATAGTCCTCGGGATTGAGCACCGTTTTGGCGCTCACGAGGTATTTGCCGCCGCCCACCGGCTCCAGGCCGCGAGCCTCAAGCGGCACGGTGAAGGCGGGCACCGTAAGCCCGGAGGCGGCATAATGGCGCACAAAGGGCGTTTGCCCCTTTTCGGGATAGCCGTAGAGAAGCGTTTCACCGTTTTCCCAGGCGAATAGGGGCTTCTTTTGGCCAGAGCAAATCAGGCTGCCTTCGCCACTGAGTCCGGTCAGCCACAGCTCGCTTACATAGGCATCCGCCTCCGCGTCGCACTGATGGCGCAGGTACGCCGCATGGCTTCCATCCTGGCTCATCAGCACGTCGGATAAGTAGCTAAAGCCCAAAAAGTCCTTTAGTTGTATGGTATTCATAAGTCCTCCCTCAGCCCTTCTGAAGCTTTTCGCAATAGTGGCAGGCGGCAAGATGGCCTTCCCCGATCTCCCTCAGCGCGGGCTTTGAGGCGCGACACTCGTCGGTGGCATAGGGGCAGCGGGTGTGGAAGCAACAGCCGCTTGGCGGGTTCAGGGGCGAAGGAACATCGCCGGAAAGCACGGTGGGGTTCATCACGCGGTCGGGATCGGGAACGGGAATGGCGTTGAGCAACGCCTGCGTATACGGATGCGCGGGATGGTCAAACAGCTCCCGTTTGGTGGAGATTTCCACAACATTGCCAAGATACATAACGGCAATGCGGTCGCACAGGTGATAAACCACGCTCAGATTGTGGGAAATAAAAACGTAGGTGAGGTTATACTTTCTTTGCAGCTCCTGCATCAGGTTGAGGATTTGCGCCTGAATGGACACATCCAGCGCGGATACGGGCTCGTCGCAAACGATGAGCTTGGGCTCCAGCGCCAGGGCGCGCGCCACGCCGATGCGCTGGCGCTGGCCTCCGGAAAACTCATGGGGATATTTGGTGATTTGGGTTTCGTTCAGGCCAACGTCCTTCATGAGCTGTTTGACCTTTTCGGTTATCTGCGCCTTGGTAAGCTTCGTGTTTACCTTTAGCGGCTCCGCGATCAGGTTGCCCACGGTGAAGCGAGGATCCAGCGAGGTGTAGGGTTCCTGGAAGATGATCTGGGATTTTACCGCCTGATCCGCCGTGCGCTTTTTGTCGGAAATGACCTCGCCCTCAAAGCGGATTTCGCCGGAATAGGGCTGCAAAAGCCCCACGATGGTATGCCCCGTGGTGGATTTGCCGCAGCCGGATTCGCCCACGATACCAAAGGCCTCGCCCTCGTATACGTCAAAGCTTACACCGTCCACGGCCTTCACATACTGCTTTTGCAGCGAGAGAAAGCCTCTTTTTACCGGGTAGTAGACCTTTAGATCACGAATGCTTAAAAGCGTTTTAGCCATTGCTCTTGCTCCCTTCGCACAGCCAGCAGCGCACCCAGTGCCCCGGCTCGGCCTCAAAAAGCTCGGGCGCTTCGTTCATGCATTTTTCCGTCGCGCGCTCGCAGCGCGGGCAGAAGCGGCAGCCCTTGGGATAATCCTTTGCGCTGGGAATGGAGCCCTTGATGCTGAACAGGCTTTCCTTTTCGTCGCCAATGACGGGAATGGATTTCAGCAGGCCCAGCGTGTAGGGGTGAAGCGTGTTTTTGAAAAGCGTGCGCACGTCGGCGTACTCAACGGCCTGACCGGCGTACATAACCATTACGTTCTGCGCAATTTGCGCCACGATGCCCAAATCATGCGTGATAAGGATGATGGCGGTATTGAGCTCCTTTTTCAGGTTTGAGAGCAATTGCAGGATTTGCGCCTGGATGGTTACGTCCAGGGCGGTGGTGGGCTCGTCCGCGATCAGAATGGAGGGATTGCAGGCCAAGGCCATGGCGATCATCACGCGCTGGCGCATGCCGCCGGAAAGCTGGTGCGGGTAATCGTCAATCACCTTTTCAGGCGAGGGAATGCCCACCTTCTTCAGCATTTCAATGCCCTTTTCACGCGCCTGCTTCTTGTTCATGCCCTGGTGCATAACCAGCGATTCGCAAATCTGCTGTCCCACGGTAAACACGGGGTTGAGCGACGTGAGCGGCTCCTGAAAAATCATGGAGATTTCATTGCCGCGGATTTTCCGCATTTCCTTTTCGGACTTTTTCAGCAGGCTTTCGCCCTTGTAGAGGATATCGCCGCCCATGATTTTTCCGGGGGGAGAGGGGAAGATGCGCAGAACCGACAGCGATGTAACCGATTTGCCGCAGCCAGATTCACCCACGATGGCGAGCGTTTCGCCATCCTTGAGGGTAAAGCTCAGGCCGTCCACAGCGGGGGTTACGCCTTCCTCGGTGAAAAAATAGGTTTTAAGGTCCTTGACTTCAAGCAAAGCGTTATCTGCCATAATCCTGCCTCCTTAGGATACGTTCTTGAGCTTCGGATCCAGCGCGTCCCGAAGGCCGTCGCCCACCAGGGAAAAGGACATAACCACCAGCGTGATGGCAATGCCGGGGAAGAGCGCCTCGGAGGGGTTATAGCGCAAAACGTCGCGCGCCTTGGAAAGCATGGCGCCCCATTCCGGGTTTGGCGGCTGAACGCCCAGGCCCAGGAAGGAGAGGGAGGAAGCCGTAAGAATGGCCGTGCCCAGGTTGAGCGTAATGTTGACGATGATTTGCGAAATCGCGTTGGGAATGATATGGGTCGCGATGATGCGCGCGTTGTCCTCGCCCATTACCTTGCAGGCGCTGATGTACTGCGAATCCCGCAGGCCGATAACCACGCCGCGCACCATGCGCGCCACCGACGGAATGGAAAAGACCGCGATGGCGACCGCCGTGTTAAACAGGCCGTTGCCAAGAATGGCCACAATGGTCATGGCCAGCAGCAGGCTGGGAAAGGCCAGCATAATATCGATGAGGCGGGAGATGAGCGTGTCCACCCACTTGCCGAAGTAACCGGCGCATACGCCCAGGATAATGCCGATGAGCGAGCCGGAAAGCACGCCGCTGAAGCTGAGCGCCAGCGAAACGCGCGCGCCGTAAATGAGGCGGGTAAGGGTATCGCGGCCCAGATAATCGGTGCCAAACCAGTGCTCGGCGCTGGGGCCCTTATGAATTTGCGTTACGTCCTGTTGATAGGGATCCTGGGTGCACAGCAGGGGGCCGAACAGGGCGGTAAAGAAGAACAGGAGCAAAATAACCGCGCCCAGCACGGAGGCCTTCCGCTTCATAAAGCGGCGCAAGAGAGGATGCTTTTTCATGCCGCAAACCTCCTTTTAGTTATATTTCACGCGGGGATCCACAAAGCCGTAGAGCAGATCCACCAGGGTATTTACAACAACAAATGTGGTGGCAAACAGCAGAACCGTGCTTTGGATAACGGGATAATCGCGGTTGCTGATGCCGTCTACCATAAAGCGGCCCAGACCGGGAATGGAAAAAACCGTTTCAACCAGCGCCGCGCCCGCCAGCAGCTGCCCAAAGCGCAGGCCAATGGCCGTCAGAATGGGGATAAGGGCGTTTTTAAGCGTGTGCGACATGATGATTTTGAACTTGGAAACGCCGCGCGCCTTGGAGGTGCGGATATAATCCTGATTGATTGTATCCAGCATGGAGGAGCGCGTGGTGCGGGCAATCATGCCCACCGCGTGCAGGCCGAGCGTTAAAATGGGCAAAACCGCGTAGGCGGGCCCTTTCATGCCCATGCTTGGCAGCCATCTAAGCTGTAGGGAAAACACGAGCATCAAAATCATAGCTAGAAAAAAAGAAGGGGTCGATACAAAAATCATGGACAGCACCATTACAATGTTGTCCCCAAGCTTGTTGTGCTTCACCGCGGCGATGATGCCCAGCAATACGCCCAGGATGGAGCCCACAAGCGTGCCGCCCACGGCCAGCACAATCGTATACTGGTAGCGGTTCGCAATTTCGGTGGCAATGGGTTTGTGAGTGTACAGACTGGTGCCCAAATCGCCGTGAAAAATATCGCGGAGATAGTTAAAGTACTGTACCGGCAGCGGATCGTTAAGCCCGTACTGATCCCGCATATATTCAAGATACTCGCTATCCGTGCCGGCACCTTCGCTGATGCCGTACAAAAGGGTAATCGGGTCGCCGGGAATCAGACGAACCATGGCAAAAACAATAAACGAAACAACCAGCAGCGTGGGGATTAGTTGGAGCAATCTTCTCAAAGTATATTTGAGCATTGTTACCTCCTGCAAATTCGTAGTGTTTTGGGGATGCCGCCATTTCGTCTGAATGCGTATGCCCTGCCCGAAGCCGCCGAAAAAGATCGCGTAGCGAGCTTTCCCGGCGGCCCGGCAGGGCGACAGATTCCGGAAGATTGTCCGGGCTGTCTACTTTACATCAGTCGGCGCGGCAGCGCAGGGTGGTGTAGTTGATGGCGTTGCGCATGTCCACCTGGAAGCCTTCCACCTTCTCGCTCATGCAGTAGATCAGGCGGCGCTGGTTGGTGAACACAGCGGCGGGATCGTCGATGTAGAGAATCTGCATGGCCTCGCGATACATTTCCTTACGGGTTTCCTCGTTCATCTCGATGGCGGCGGCGTTGAGCAGCTCATCCACGCGGGCGTTGGAGTACCAGCCGTAGTTGTTATCGTTGTTGCCGTTAGGAGAGGTTACCCAAATGCGGCGCAGGCCCTCGTCAGCGTCCAGGGAGCCGGGGCCAAAGCCCATGATGAACATGCCGTAGGGGAAGTTTTCACCGGGATAGCTGCGGTTGCCCATTACGGACTTGAAACCGGCGTTATCAACCACCTCGATGGTGGCGGTAATGCCAACCTCAGCAAGCTGGGCCACAATCATTTCAGCGGAGGCCAGAGCCTGGTTGTAGGTTTCCACAACCATGATGGAGAAGGAGAAGCCGTCGGGATAGCCGGCCTCGGCCATAAGCTGCTTGGCCTTGGCCTGATCCTGCTCTACAACGCCAAAGTCATAATAGCCCCAAACCACTTCGCTCAGGGGAGAGGTAGCGCAGTACTCGCCCAAAGGCGCATACAGCGCGTCGATGATGGCGTGGCGGTCGATGGCGTAGCTGACGGCCTGGCGCAGGCGAGTATCCTTGAGGTACTCGTTGGCGCAGTTGAACTGGAAGCCGTGCAGACCCTGGTAGGTGTAGAAGTTTACGGCAACGCCGTCGTTTTCATCCTCCATGAAACGCAGCACATCCACGCTGGAGCAGCCGTCGGCGATGTCCACCTCGCCCATTTCCAGAGCGATGGCGCGGGAAGCGGCCTCGGGCATGATTTCAATAATGAAGTTCTTGGTGGGAGCCTCGCCCTCAAAGTAATCCGGGAAGGATTCAAACACCATGCGCTCGCCCATGTCCCACTGCTTGAGCACATAGGGGCCGGTGCCGTTGCAGCTTTCGGCGGTGAGCCCCAGATCCTTGCCGTACTTTTCAATGTAGTCCGCGTCCAGGATTAGGTTGGCGCGGTGGCACAGGTTGGCCAGCATCGCGGGGGAGGGATTCTGGGTAAACATCTCAACGGTGTAATCGTCCACCACGGTTACGGAGGTGATGAAGGACATGGTGGAGGTATAGCGAACCGGGTCATCCTGGTTGAGCAGGCGATCGTAGGAGGCCTTCACGTCCTTGGCGGTGAACTCCTTGCCGTTGTGGAACTTCACGCCCTTGCGCAGGTGGAAGGTCCAGGTGAGGTTATCGTCGGAAACTTCCCAGCTCTCGGCCAGGTCGCCAACGATTTCGTTTTGCGTGTTGCGCTTTACCAGGCTGGAGTAGACGGTACGCAGCACCTTATCGTTGGTGTTGTTCATTTGGCCGTCCATGTAGTTCTGGTCCGTGCCGGTAGCCAGGGTGACGGTGTCCTTGTACTGAACCGTTTCGGCCATGGCGGCGGGGATGCAGCCCAGCGTCAACGCGGCGCAAAGGCACAGCGCCAACAAACGGGCAAGTTGCTTTTTCATGGGATATCCTCCTCTTTGAAAACGAATCAGTCGGCGCGGCAACGCAGGGTGGTGTAGTTGATGGCGTTGCGCATATCAACCTGGAAGCCTTCCACCTTGTCGCTCATGCAGTAGATCAGGCGGCGCTGGTTGGTGAACACGGCGGCGGGATCATCGATGTAGAGAATCTGCATGGCCTCGCGATACATTTCCTTACGGGCGTCCGCGTCCATCTCGATGGCGGCGGCGTCGAGCAGCTCGTCCACGCGGGCGTTGGAGTACCAGCCGTAGTTGTTATCGTTATCGCCGTTCTTGGAGGTAGACCAGATGCGGCGCAGGCCCTCGTCTGCGTCCAGGGAGCCGGGGCCGAAGCCCATGATGAACATGCCCCAGGGGAAGTCCTCGCCGGGATAGGTGCGGTTGGCGCGGGCGGCCTTGAAGGCGGCGTTATCCACAACCTCAATGGTCATGGTGATGCCAAGCTGGGACAGCTGCGCTGCGATCATCTCAGCGGAGGCCAGAGCCTGGCTGTAGCCCTCGTAAACCTGGCAGGAGAAGGAGAAGCCGTCGGGATAGCCAGCCTCAGTCATGAGCTGCTTGGCCTTTTCGGGATCGTAGGGAATAACGCCGAAGTCATAGTAGCCCCAAACCACCTCGCTCAGGGGAGCGGTGGCGCAGTACTCGCCCATGGGGGCGTACAGCGCGTCGATGATGGCCTGGCGGTCAATGCCATAGCTGATGGCCTGGCGGATGCGGTTATCCTTCAGGATGGGATGCGCGCAGTTGAACTGGAAGCCGTGCAGGCCTTGGTAGGTGTAGAAGTTTACGGCGATGCCGTCGTTTTCATCCTCCATGAAGCGCATTACATCGATGCTGGAGCAGCCGTCGGCGATATCCACCTCACCCATTTCCAGAGCGATGGCGCGGGAAGCGGCCTCGGGCATGACTTCAATGATGAAGTTCTTGGTGGGAGCCTCGCCCTCGAAGTAATCCGGGAAGGATTCAAACACCATGCGCTCGCCCATATTCCACTGCTTGAGCACATAGGGGCCGGTACCGTTGCAGCTTTCAGCGGTGAGGCCAAGCTCCTTGCCGTACTTTTCGATGTAGTCCGCGTCCAGAATCAGGTTGGCGCGATGGCACAGGTTGGCCAGCATCGCGGGAGCAGGGTTCTCGGTATACATCTCAATGGTGTAATCGTCCACCATGGTTACGGAGGTGATGAAGGACATGGTGGAGGTATAACGAACTGGGCTTTCCTGGTTAAGCAGGCGGTCGTAGGAGGCCTTCACATCCTTGGCGGTGAATTCCTTGCCGTTGTGGAATTTCACGCCCTTGCGCAGGTGGAAGGTCCATGTGAGGTTATCGTCGGAAACTTCCCAGCTCTCGGCCAGGTCGCCAACGATTTCGTTTTGCGTATTGCGCTTTACCAGGCTGGAGTAGACGGTGCGCAGCACCTTATCGTTGGTGTTGTTCATTTGGCCGTCCATGTAGTTCTGATCCGTCGCGGTAGCCAGGGTAACGGTGTCCTTGTACGCAACCGTTTCGGCCAGGACGGCGGGCACGCAGCCGGATACCATCGCAAGGCAAAGGAACAGAGCAAGCACATGCGATAAGCGTTTTTTCATGGTGATATACCTCCTTGTGTTTTTATGCTAGCAGTCCGCGCTCGCGGGCGATAGCGCTCCCCTTGAGGTAACCGAAGGCCGCGGAAGGCTTGAAGGAAGCGATGGTTTTCAAGGTTTCGTTGGCTTTTTCGGTGTTGCCGGTGTAGGTGTAATACGCAAACAGCCCAAAGGTGAGGGTTTCGGTTTCCAACTGCATGCGACCAGGCTGCGTGATATAGGCGTTTGCGAGAATATCGTCCTTATCGATCATGTTCTCGGGGTCAATTTCCCCCTTGTACAGACGGATGCGGCGGCGATAGGCATAATCCATGCAGTGATGCGGCTCCATGCTGGTGTCGATCAGGTTCAGGATTTCTTTGGCCTTCTGCATGTCGCCCATGTCCAGGCAGCACAGGAACATCCAATCCACCAGGGGATAGTGCTCGTTCTCGGGGGTCATGCGGAAGCACTGCATGAAGTCCTCCAGAGCGCCCTTGGCGTCGCCCGACAGGTTGCGGGGAACGGCCCTGTAATACCAGTAGGTCCAGATATCCGGTTCCAGACGGATAGCCATCGTCGCGTCGGCAATGGCGCGGTCATACTTGCGCAGGCCAATGTTTTTGCGGCCACGGCCAAAGTACAGCGGGGCGTTGAAGGGGTTGAGGGTGAGACCGCGGGAGAATACGTCGATGCTGGCTTCCGCGCCTTCCGCGGTACCAACCGCCATACCAAGCTGATACCACAGCTCAGGATTCTCGGGATCCTCCTTCAGGGCGGCTTTGGACTGTTCCAGATCCGGCGTCATAAGCATTTTCCGGATCATTTCACTTTTGCGGTCAACCATAGGAAACGAAGCTCCCTTCCGACTTACGTCTTTGTTTAAGCGTCAATTTTTTCCGCTACCAGGGTTACCTCAACCAGATAGCCCTCCGCCAGGCCAACCTCAACGCATACGCGCGCGGGCGCGCAGCCTGGGTTAAGCCATTCGTTCCAAACGGCGTTGAACTCGTCCTTCAGCGCCATGTTGGTTACATAGATGCTGGCAAAGATGATATGATCCTTATCGCTGCCGTTCATGGCAAGCAGCTCCTCGTAGCGGGAGAGCAACGCCTTGGCCTGCTCGGTCATCGTGGGCTGCTTTCCGGCGGCTACATGCCCGCCAAAGTAGATAACGCCGTTATGAACCGTGGCGCGCGACATGGTTTTTCCGGTATCAATTCGCTGAATCATGGGGCTTTTCCCACCTTTCCAAATTGCTGTAACGTGCGCCGCGCTCAGATGAGCCCTCTGTCCTTGGCGGCCTTCTGGGCCTTGATGGAGCCAAAGGCGCCCGGATAGGGATCCTTGAGAAGCTCAAGCAGGGTTTCGTTGGCCTTGGCGTCGTTTCCCTTGTAAATATAGTAGACGTACAGGCCGAAAAGCAGGGTGGTTACTTCCAGCTGCATGCGGTTCTTCTGCGGAATCAGGTGCTTTTTGATATCTTCGATATCGACGAAGTTTTCCGGGTCAATCAGGCCCTTGTACAGGCGCACCCGGCGCTTGTAGCCGTAGTGGATTTTGGGCTCGGGCAGGTCGTCGCCGATTTCATCCAGCACGGCGCGCGCCTTTTCCATATCGCCCATTTCCACGTAGCTGGTGAAAATCCAGTCGATCAGGCCGTAGCGCTCGAAGGGCTCGGTCTGCTCCATGGCGCGGCGGAAATCCGAAACAGCCGCCTTGTAATTGCCAGCCAGGTTGTTGGTAACCGCGCGGTAGTACCAGTAGGAATAAACCTCCGGGTCAAGCCGGATGGCCATGGTAAAATCCGCGATGGCGCGGTCATACAGCTTGGGGCCGATAAAGCGGCGGCCGCGGCCAAAATAGAGGATGGGCGCAAAGGGGTTTTCTACCAAGCCCTGGGAATAGGCGTTAATAGCTTCCTCGGATTTTCCGGCGTTGACCAGCGCCATGCCATAGTTATACCAGGTATCGCAGGTGTGCTCCTGATCCAGCGCCGCCTTGGCCTCGCCCAAATCGGGGGTGACGATTAACTTGGCGCGCATGATTTCGTTTTTGGAAAGGGACATTGCAAAAGACCTCCTTCTTGTGGATAACCGTTATGCCAGGCCGCGCTGTTTAGCAAAGACAATGCCTTTTTTGTAGCCAAAGGCCTGAGGGATGGCAACCTTGAGAAGCTGGCTAAGCGCGTAGTTAGCCCTTTCCTCGTCGCCGGTGTAGACGCTGTAGGCAAACAGGCCGTAATACATGGTGTTGAGCTCCAGGTTGATGCGGTTAGGCTGCTTGAGGCATTTTTCCTCCATATCGGGAATGTTCACAAATTCATCCGGGCTGATGATACCGTTATAGAGCAGGAAGCAGCGGTGATAGCCGTAATCCATCTGCGGCGGAACAATGTCCGTGGGAATCAGCTTGAGGGCTTCCGCGGCGCGCTTGCGGTCGTTAAGCTCCAGCAGATAGGTGGTGAACAGCCAGTGAACCATGGGGCAGCATTCCCAATCATCCGCGATGCGGATGCAAGCCTTGAAGTCCTCGCAGGCTTCCTCATAGTAGCCTTCCAGGCTGTAGGCGGTCGCGCGGTAATAATAGAAGGACCAAAGGGTGTTATCCAGACGGGTGGCAAGCGTCAAATCCGAGATCGCGGGCCAGAAACGTCCGGAGGCATTTTGCTTGCGTCCACGCGCAAAGTACAGGTACGGATCAAAGGGGGAAAGCGAAATGCCTTTGGAAAAAGCGTCCACAGCCGCCTCGTTATCCCCGCTGTTGGAAAGCGCCATGCCCAGCTCGTACCACAAATCCGGGTCGTCAGGGCTTTCCTTTACCTTGGCGCGGGTTTGCTCCAGGTCGGGGCGCATCATCAGCTTGTAGCGCATATAATCGTTTTTGTTCATCGGTTTTTCCTCCTTACGCCATACTGGCCTATCCATTTTCCAAGGTAGCGCGCGAACGCATTAAGTGATTTGCCCTCAGAGAGAGGGTAAAACCTAGGGAATATCAAACGCACAGAATTGCATACAATAATGCACGGAATTGATATGCAGTGATTGTAACACATATAGCGTTATATATAAAGTTTTTTTGCTGCTTTTTTGCAAAGAAAAAGCAGGTGGATTGTATATATTGTTGTATTTATAAATATAGAAAACCGTTTTGCAGGAGGTGAGGCGATGGGTGCGATGGATCGCATCAGGCAAAAGGCGGAGGCGCTTGAGCGGCAGGAACGGCAAAAGCGCGCGCAGGAGGCTGCCAAAGCCCGCAAGCGCTACCGGCCCGAGGCGGGAGGCCTGGGCCTAAAGAGCAGCCGGGCAGGCTTTGGCGGGTTTATGGCGATGGGCTGGGCCTTTTTTATAGGTCTGAGCTTTATCAACAATGCGGGCTTCTGGGCTAGGTATGTTACGTTTCCTTACCTTGCGCTGCTCATTCCGCTGCTGCTTTTTACGCGCGGATGGATTCAGATGCTCTTTTTGCCGGAGGGCGAGCTGCCTGCGAAGGAATACGAAAGATCCGTCGGGCTATGCAAAAGCTGCGCAAAAGCGCTGCCGCTGCTGTGGGGCGCGGTGGGCCTGATGGAGATCATTTTTCTGCTGGCGAAGCGGCCCGGGGCGCTGATTGCGGAGTTGGGCTTCCTGATGGGCGTAACGGCGGCGTGCGCGGCGTGCTTTGCCTTTGAAAGATATGCGCGCAGGCTGGTTTACACCCTGTGGGATCCGGATGAGCCTGTTTTGCAGTAAAGCCCCTTCCTGGGAAACACGATTATTCATGAAAGAAGGCTGAACCATTATGAAAGAAATCACGCAACCGGTGGTCAAAAACGGCATACTGATCGACTCGCTGTTTCACGGACTGTTTACCGACCCGCCCTTTGAATGCGACGAGCATACCGATATTGTAGACCTTCTGCTTCAGGGTGGAATGACCGCCATCAGCACCACCATTACGGACGATAACTATCCCGCCTCGTTTGTGGAATGCTGCCATGAAATTCACAAGTACTACCTTTTGCAGGACACCTGCCCGGATCGGGTGATTATTGCCACCAGTGCCAAGGACATTGACCGCGCCAAGCGGGAGGGCAAGCTGGCCGTGATTATGAGCACGCAGGGCGCTATGGTGTTTGAACGGGATTTGCGCAATATCTCGCTTTTGAACAAGCTGGGCCTGAAAATTGTGCAGCTTACCTACAACCAGCAGTGCCATATCGGCTCCGGCGTGTTTGAGCCCGTCGATACGGGCCTGAGCCGCTTCGGCCAGCAGTGCATTTATGAGATGAACCGCGTGGGCATGCTCATTGACCTAAGCCATGTGGGCTACCGCACCTCTATGGAGGCCATCGAGGTTTCCACCGATCCGGTCATCTTCTCCCATTCCTCGTGCAAGGGCGTCGCCAAGCATGTGCGCAATGCCAGCGACGACCAGATCAAGGCGCTGGCGGCCAAGGGCGGCGTAATCGGCCTGTGCCCGCACAGCGTAATGTGCAACGAGGATCAAAGCCAGTGGCCCACGGTAGACCGCTTTATCGATCATATCGTTTATGCCGCGGAGCTTGTGGGCATTGATCACATCGGCATCGGCACGGATCGCTGGAAGCGGCCTACGCTGGATTACCGCATGGGCCGTGTGGAATTTGAGCGCACGGTGCCCAACTGGTTTGGCAAGTTCAGCGGAAACTGCAAGCACGTGAATGGCTTCAACTATTTTGACGAGTGGGACAACCTGGCCACGCATATGCTTGCGCGCCATTTCTCCGAGGAGGAAGTGGCCAAGGTGCTGGGCGGCAATATGCTGCGCGTGTTCCGCCAGGTATGGGACAAGGAAGCCTGAGCGCCGCAAAAGGAGAAAATGCGATGAATATTGTTTTAACGGAGGGCCTGGGCATTCCCCAAGCCCTGCTGAACCAGTATACGGATAAGCTGGAGGCGGCCGGGCATACCTTTCGCGCCTATGCCAAAACCGGCGACGTGCAGGCGTTAAGCGATGAAATCCGGGATGCGGATGTGATTATCCTGGCCAATATGCCCCTGCCGGGCGCGGCGCTGAAGGCCTGCGCGCATTTGAAATTCATCGATGTTGCCTTTACCGGCGTGGATCATGTAGATCTTGCCGCTGCCAAGGCGGCCGGAGCGGTTGTGAGCAATGCCAGCGGGTATTCCACGCAGGCGGTGGCCGAGCTGGCCATCGAGATGATGCTTTCGCTTTTGCGCAACGTGCCCCAGGTGGAGGCGCGCTGCCGCGAGAGCAAGGACAAAACCGGCCTGGTGGGCCGCGAGCTGAAGGGCAAGACCGTGGGCATCGTGGGCCTTGGGAAGATTGGCATGAACACGGCCCGGCTTTGCCAGGCCTTTGGCTGCCGCGTCATTGGCACCAGCCCTTCCCATCAAAGCGGAGAGGTTGAGGGCGTAAGCTGCATGCCGTTGGAGGACGTGCTGGCCCAAAGCGATATCGTCGCGCTGCACTGCCCGCTCACCCCGTCCACCCGCGGCATGATAGACGCCAAGGCCATTGCGCGGATGAAGGACGGCGCGCTACTGATCAACCTTGCGCGCGGCCCCGTGGTAGATACGCCTGCCTTGGCGGCGGCGCTGGAAAGCGGCAAGCTGGGCGGCGCGGGCATTGACGTTTTTGAAACGGAACCGCCGCTTTCGACGGAGCATCCGCTGCTTCACACGCCAAACACCCTGGTTACGCCGCATGTGGCCTTTGCGTCGGAGGAATCCATGGCGCTGCGGGCGCAGATTGTGTTTGACAACCTGGATGCGTTCCTGCGCGGCGAACCGCAAAATCTGGTGAAGCTGTAAGAATAGAAAGGGCGGGGCAGGGGGAACGAGCACCTGCCAGGCTTTTCAAGCAAAATACGCCAGTCCGTTTGGGCTGGCGTTGCTGCTTCTTCTGGAAACCAGATTTTGTCGCTGGCTGCAGCATCTTGCGGCTTGCTATGCCGTTTGCCTGACTGTACAGGACTTTGTCCGCAGTGAAAAATCATGCTACAAAAAGAAAGCGCCGCCCGGCTGTGCTTCCGGTTGGCGCTTCCTGCTAAAAACGTTGCTTCTTACAGCGTATATTCCTTCCTGCTGGCGGGACGGCCCTTCATTTCCACGGCCTTTTTGAGGTACTTCTCGCTCTGGTTGCCAAGCACGGCATAGCTGGCAATCTTGCTTTCCTCCACGCCGGGCTGGTTGAAGGCGTCGATGTCCAAAAGCTCGCCGGTGTAGGCGGTGGCCATTTCAAAGAAGAACAGCAGCTGACCGATGGTGTAGGGGTTTACCTGCGGCAGCACGATGGTTTGGCTCATGCGGCCGGAGCGGTACAGGGCGTATTCAGTGCCGCGGCGCTCCGCGTCAATCAGGGCGTTAAGCGACTTGCCGCCCAGGAAGGCTACGTCCGGGAATTCCTCGCAGCCATGGGAAATTTCAAACTGGCTGCGGAACTGGCCCACCTTCAGGAAGGTGATTACCTTATCGTAGGGGCCTTCGGTATAGAGCTGTAGCTGGCTATGCTGATCGGTTACGCCAAGAGCCTTGGTGGGGGTCTGTCCCACGTTTACGGCCATGCCCTTGCGGGTCACGTTTTTGCCGAGGCTTTCGGCCCATAGCTGGCAGAACCAGTCGGCCATGTACTTGAGGCTGTCGGCATAGGGCATTACAACCTGCACGTTGGCCTCCATCTCCTGCATGGCGATGTATTGCAGCACGGCCTCAAGCAGGGCGGGGTTGCGCCATACGTCGTCGGTTTTGCAGCGCGCGTCCATGGCGGCCGCGCCGACGAGCATCTCACGGATATCAATGCCGCAAACAGCGGCGGGCAGCAGGCCCACGGGGCTGAGCTCGCTGAAGCGGCCGCCCACGCTGGCGGGGATGTGGAACAGCTCAAAGCCATGCTCCTTGGCCAGCTTAATCAGGTTGCCCTTTTCCTTATCGGTGGTGGCGATGATGTGCTTGGCCCAGCCCTCGCCGACCTCCTTTTTGAGCAGCTCGGAAATGATGAGGTACTGGCTCATGGTTTCCGCCGTCGCGCCGGATTTGGTGATTACATTGAAGCAGGTGCGCTTTACATCGATGACGTCCAAAAGGGCGGCCATGCGCTCGGGGTCGATGTTATCCTCCACATAAAGGCGGGGGCCGCCGCGCTTTTCGGCGGGCAGCTCGTTGTAATGCAGGTGGTTGAGCGCCTGCTGGATGGCGATGGGGCCAAGGGCGCTGCCGCCGATGCCCAGCACCACAAAGGTATCGAACTCCTTGCGTACATTTTCAGCCACGCGCTCGATATGGCTGACGATTTCCTCCTGGTTGTAGGGCAGCTCCATCCAGCCGAGCCAGCCGGTGCCGCGGTTCTTTTCCACATTATGCTGCGCCATGGCGGCGGCGGAGGCCATGCCGTCCACGTGGTCGGCGTCGATGCCGTACTGGAAGCCGATGATATCGCTCATCATATGGTTTACATCCAACACGATGGGTTCGCGCAGATTTTGTACCATTTTCATCCATCCTTTCCTATATCCTTGATACATAGTTAGTATAGCATAAAATGGATGGTTTTGAAACGAACTTTCTTAAAAAAGCCGGATTTGACGTGCGCGCGCCCGGAGCCTATAATGAAGGGCAGGCGGACGCATCCGCCGGAAAGAGGCGCTTTGAATGTACGAGCTTTGTCAGGCGGGCGAGAACACGTATTTTATCGAATGCCCGGCCAAAATAGGGGTGTATGTGCGCCCGGGCGGAAGGGCATGCCTGATCGACAGCGGCGGCGACCGCAGCGCGGGCAAGCGCGCGCTGCGCATCCTTGAGGAGCGGGGCTGGGCACTGGAGGCCGTCATCAATACGCATTCCCATGCCGATCATATTGGCGGCAACCGCTGCTTGCAGGCGCAAACGGGCTGCCGCGTGTTTGCGGACGGCATGGAGGCGGCGTTCATCAGCCAGCCGGTGCTGGAACCCGCCTGCCTGTATGGCGGCTGCCCGCCCAAGGCGCTTAGGCATAAGTTTTTGATGGCCGAGGCAAGCGTGGTTACGCCAACAAGCGATCCAAGCTTTCCAAAGGAGCTTGAGCTGATTCCTCTGCCGGGGCATTCGTTTGGAATGGTGGGCGTGCGCACGCCCGATGATGTGGTGTTTCTGGCGGATTGCCTCGCCAGCCAGCGCACGCTGGAAAAATACCGCATTCCGTATTTGTATGACGCGGCGGCCCATTTGGAAACGCTGGACAGGGTGGAGGGCATGCGGGCGAAGCTGTTTGTGCCGTCCCATGCCGAAGCCGGCGAGGATATGGGCGGCCTTTTGCGGCTCAACCGCGAAAACACGCTGGAAACGGCGGAACTGCTTTTGCGCCTGCTGGAAAGCCCGATGGGCTTTGACAGGCTGCTGCAAGCCGTGTTTGAAGCCTACGGCCTTGCAATGACGTTTGAGCAGCATGCGTTGGTGGGAAGCACCATACGTTCCTATTTGGCGTGGCTGCTGAACGAGGGACGCGTAACTGTGACTTTTGCAAACGGTGTGGCCGAATGGAAAAAGACCGCGTAATAAAAAGCGCCAAACGCGGCGCGGCGGGCGGAAAACCGCCGCGCCGCGTTTTTGCATATGGCCGCAAATGGCAGCAAATGCTTTGGTTTCCACGGTTGCTAGGGCTTCAAACCGCGCATAGTAAGCACGCATGATTTTTGCATTGTATGCGCAGCAGGTTTGGGGGGGATTGGAAATGAAAAAAGGAAAGCGAAAGGGCGCGAAAGCCCGTGCTCAGCAGCAACCCGGGGAGATTGCCCGCGCCGATTCCCCCGCCGCGCGCGAAGCCGCGGCCATGGAGGACGCAGCCCGCAGTGGGGACGACGAGGCGCTGCACGCGGGCGCACAGCCCGATAAGCCATACGGCGTTCTGGAGCCGGTGGACGATAGGAATGCCGTGCCCGGCGAGGAACCGACGGAATATTACCATACTATGCAGGACGCCATGAATACCCTGCGGGAGGACGACCCGGACGAATGGCGCAGGAAGGCGCGCGGCGAGGAAAACGGCGAAACGGGGGAACCGGACGGAGCAGGGGAAAGGGACGAAGCGGCAGCCGATGGAGGAGCGCCTGACGGTTCCCCGGCAGAGGAAGCGCCAACGGACGGCGAAACGGACGGCGGCGCTCCGGATGAAAACGACGAACAGGATGGCGGCGAGCCAGGCGCCGAAGCGCAGGAAGGCATGACGGATGAAGCCGCCCCAGAGGAGGAAACGCCGCGCCTTTCTGAAACATCCGCCCGGCAGCGGCGCGAGCAGAGCCGCCGGGATCTGCGGCATGCCAAAACCCGCCGCCACGCGGCAAAACGGCTGCACACGCCGGATATCGGCAACACGGGGCTGCCGGTCAAGCGCCATCCCGTGCGCGTTACGCTTGGCGTGCTGGCCAGCCTGATGGTGATCGCCCTGGTAGGCGCATACTTCGCCTTTGACGTGGCGGATTGGCAGACGCTGGACATCAGCAAAATTACCGCCGCTCCCCAAACCGGCTATATGTATGATAACCAGGGCAAGCTGATTGCCAAAATTCGCGGCGCGGAAAACCGCGTGGTCATTCCCTTGGAGGATATCCCGCTTCAAACGCGGCAAGCGTTTCTGGCGGCGGAGGATTTGAGGTTTTACAAGCATCATGGCATTGATTTTGTACGCCTGTTCGGCGCGGTGGCGGCCAATATCCGCGAGGGCGGCTATGCCCAGGGGGCCAGCACCATCACCATGCAGCTTATTCGCCAGAGCCATTTGAGCACGCAAAAGACCATCGCTCGCAAGCTGGAGGAAATGTGGCTGGCCGTTAACCTGGAACGGCAGATGAGCAAGGACGAAATCCTGGCGATGTATCTCAACTACATCTATTTTGGCAACGGCGCATACGGCATTCAGGCCGCGGCGCATGCTTATTTTGGCGTGGACGCACGGGATTTGACCCTCACCCAGGCCGCCGCGCTGGCAGCCAGTATCAAAGCGCCCAGCCATTACGCGCCCCACGTGAACGAAAAAAGCAACCGCGCCCGGCGCAACTATATTTTGGATACCATGCTTAACGAGGGCATGATTGACCAGGAGGCGCACGACCGGGCAACTGCCGAAACCCTGGCCTTGGCGGACGCGCCTGTGGAGGAGCTGCCCCATGGCTGGTTTGTGGATGCGGTACTGGACGAGGCCGAAAGCCTGCTTGGCATGACCAGCGACCAGGTGTTGACAGGCGGCTTTGTGATTGACACAACGCTTAGCCGCACGCATCAGGAGCAGCTTGAGAAGGAATTTGAAAAGGATGTGTTCCCGGCCAAGGCCAGCGACGGCACGTTGGTGCAGGGTGCGGCTGCCTGCATCAACACGCGCACCGGCGAGGTACTGGCCATCGTGGGCGGGCGCAGCTACGACGTGCGCCGCGGCTTCAACCGTGCCACGCAGCTGCGCCGCCAGCCGGGCTCGGCGCTCAAGCCGTTGGTGGCCTATGCCCCGGCCATCGACCAATATGGCTATATGACCGCCAGCGTATTGAAGGATGAGCCAACCAATTTTAACGGCTACAAGCCGCGAAACGCCAGCTATACCTATTATGGAAACGTAAGCATGCGTTCTGCGCTGCAAAGCAGCTTAAACGTGGCGACCGTGGCGTTGCTCAACCAGATTGGCGTACAGGCAGGCCGCGCCTATCTGGAAAAGGTGGGCATCCCCCTGGATGACCGGGACGCGAACCTCGCCCTGGCCCTGGGCGCGATGACCTACGGGGTATCGCCCGTGCAGCTTGCGGCGGCCTATGCGCCCTTTGGTAACGGCGGCTCCTTCCACAGCCCGCATTTTATCAACCGTATCACGGATGCGAACGGTCGCGTGCTCTATCAGCACCGCGAGAGCGGAACGCAGGTGCTCAAGGCGCAGTCCGCCTATTTGATGACCAGCCTATTGCAGTCCGTTACCTCCTCGGGCACGGGCGCGAAGCTATCCGGCGCGGGCACGCCGGTGGCGGGCAAAACCGGCACCGTGAACATGACCGGCGGAGGCAACCGCGATATCTGGATGGCGGCATACAACAGCGAGATTTCCTGCGCCTTCTGGATGGGCTTTGACGAGCCGGACAGCAAGCACAGGCTACAGGGCTGGGTGAGCGGCGGCGACAACACCGCCGCCATGGCGCGCAACTATTTTAAGGCACTCTACCAGAACCGGGACAAGCCGCAGTTTACCCGCCCGGAGGGCATTATCGCGCTGGAAATTGACAAGCAGGCCATCAAGTGGCGGGGTGAGCCCATGCTGGCGGTGGATCTAACGCCCAAAAGCTACCGCTATACCGAATATTTCACCGCCGACAACCATCCCACAAAAAAGAGCGACGTATGGACGCCCCCGCGCTCGCCCAACAACTTTACCGTGGGCCATAACGACAGCGGGTATCCCCTTTTGATGATTCAGCCTGCGGATACGGCCATTTACCGTGTGCAGCGCGATACCTACGGCGAAAGCTTTGTGCTCACAGAGCTATACGGCGGCGCGGGCGAAACCCTCTACTACACCGATACCAGCGCCAAGCCTGGCGTGGTATATACCTACCGTGTGATTCCCGTGCACGCGGAGCTGCTGAACAATGGCATCCTGCTTGAGGGCGTGCAGGCAGTGCAGGTGGCCCAGGCAAACCTATCCGGCGCGGGCGGCCTTTGGAACAGCATCCGCGATTTCTTCAGCGGAGGCAAGCGGGAGGAAAGCGACGCTGTGCAGAGCATGACGGAAAACCAGCGGTCGATTTTCTGGGAGGATTGAGCGGAAGGAAGGAGCGCGGGCTGCACGAGCGGCCCGCGCTCAGAGCTGCGGCAATCAACATAAACGCCGTATAAAGAACTCTGGCGGGAAGCTGCGCTGCCCCGCCTGCGGGTTTAACGGTTCATTCGCCATCCTGAAGAATGAATGAACCCTTTAGCTTGCGGTATAGCGTAGAGCGCGATATGGCCAGACGCTTGGCCGCATTGGAATAATTCATGTGCTCCTTGCGCAGAACCATCGCGCAGATACGCTGCTCAATTTCCTCCAGAGAACCGTTCAAATCCACGGAAGCGGCGGGCACGGGCGCGCTTTCAAAGGAACTGAGGACGTTTGCGGTTTGCCCGGCGGTAATGTAGTGCTGTGAGGCGGAGGTCACCAGTTGGCGCACGACGGATTTAAGCTGGTTTATATTATACCGCCACTGGAAGTCGCACAAAAGCTCCAGCGCGTCAGCGTTGAAGGCGATAACCTCTTTGCCCAGTTCCAGGTTGTATTTGTTAATTAGAGCGTCCACGATGCCGGGAATGTCCTCGGTTCGATTGTTCAGGCTGGGAATATGAATATGATTTCCTACCAGATAGTCGCATAATTGAAAAATCAGCTTGCCCTGCGATACCAGGGTATTGGGACTTTCCGCTGTGGTAACGATGAGCGGATTGTGCGTTGAAAAGGACGTGTCCTCCAAAAAGCCGCAAAGCAGGCGCTGGCATTCGCAGGAAAGCAGATGCAGGTGATTTACCAGCAGGGGAACACGCGAGCTGTACAAGGCGGAATTGGGACTGCTAAACGCCTGCTCCAGCGCGTTGGCTGTAACGGTTGCACAGTCAATCATTACAAGCGGCAGGCTGGCAAAACGGCTGGTACACCACATGTATTTGGCCAGCAGTTCCTTACAGGTGCCCACTTCACCTACGATAACCGTTGGCGCTTTATCGGAAAGAGCGGCCTGCGCGGAGGCAAGCAAATGCTGTGGCAGCTGATACGATTTTGTTTGGATGTCTTGCGTGATCTCGTCGGATGGGTAAAGCACCTGGATATGCTTTTTGGAGGCCGTCGAAAACGGCGCCGGAGCTACAGATATGTAAAAGGCATAGTATTTATGCTCCAGGTTTAAGCAACGGCCCTGAACCGTCATAACGGCGCCATCCAGCTTATAGACGCCCGAGGTGGGTGTTTCCTGCTCACAAAGCGTAGCCAGAGGCTTAACCATCAGTTTGCCTAATTCCTGTAGGGTTAGCGGCATATCCACAAAGTTGGAAAGCACGACATTCTTTTCACTGTTGTATACTAGAATGGAGGAAGAATGGTTTTTAATCAATTCGGAGGTCAGATTCAGCATTTCATATACGCGCAGGTGTTGCTTGCGGTTATTGATGGCCTCCTGAATGGTTTCCTCGATGCTGGCCTTGCTGGAGGTAATCAGCAGAGCGGGAATGTTGGCGCGCTGCGCGGTGTTTACAGCGTAAACGTCGCCTACAATTAGGCGCACGCCGCGCTTGGCTAACTGCGTTACATAAGCGTCGGCGCTTTCCTCACTTTCGATTTCATAGGTGAGGATATCCTGGTATTGCAGAATATCCATAACCTGATGCGCGGTTTCCAAAATGTTGGAGGACGCCAGAATGGCGAAGGGCACGCCGCGGCGCTTGGCCATGGTGATCACGCGCAGCATATCATATAAGGATACCTTAATTTCTGAAATGGGAATGATGGAGCTGCTCTTGAGCATTTTGGCCGTATAGCCGCGCGCCAGCACACAATCGTACTGGTAGAAGTTGATGTCTGTGATTTTCTTTAGATAATCATCATAGGTTCCTATAAAAATATCCATAGAAAGATCGGGATAGCCGCTTTGAGCCTCCCTGAGAACGGTGCGCATGGATGCGTAAGGGGCAAAGGCCAAAACTTTCATTTTCATGCCGGATGCCATTCCTTCCTTGCATATGTACCTAATATGGAGGACAATTTGATTGTATCAAAATAACACGAATATGTCAATTTTATTTTAAGAAACGACAAATTGTTTTATTTTAGAACATATTTTTTACCTGTAATGGTTGTATGAAAGACATATGTGTGCTAATTTTATTTCAAGAGGTGACAGAAAAATGTATCGTTTTAAAGATAAGACGGTAATTGTAACGGGTTCAGGCGCGGGCATGGGCCGGGAGGCTGCGATGCTATTTGCCGCCGAGGGAGCCAATGTGGTTGTAAACTCTTTGTCCTGTTCCGCGCAGGCAACGTGCGATGAAATCATCCGCCTGGGAGGAAACGCGCTGTTTGTGCAGGGGGACGTGGGAAACGCCGCGTTTTGCGAGTGCCTTATTGCCGCAACGGTGGAACGCTTTGGCGGCATAGACGTGTTGGTAAACGCAGCAGGCATTGTGGTGGATGGCAGCGTGGAAACCGCCCGTCTGGAGGATTGGGATCGCTCCATGGACTGCAATGTAAAAAGTGTGTTTTTGCTATGCAGGTTTGCTATGCCTTATCTGCGTTTAACAAAAGGGAGTATCGTAAACGTGGCTTCCACGGTTGCGCTCAAGGGCGTTGCAAACCGCGCTATTTACAGCGCCACCAAGGGCGCGATGGTTGCTTTGTCGCAGTCTATGGCTGCTGAGTATGTGGCGGAGGGTATCCGCGTAAACTGCGTAAGCCCCGGAACGGTGTATTCGCCCTCCTTCCAGCAGCGGGTGGATACGGCCCCCGATCCTCAAAAGGCCCTTGCCTCCTTTATCCAAAGGCAGCCCATGGGTCGGCTGGGAACCGCTCAGGAGGTTGCCCGCGCCATTGTGTTTGCCAGCGGCGTGGA